>CAJCHQ010000240.1 GCA_903970295.1 Bryobacterales bacterium | reverse complement strand
TGACCATTGCCAGCACTTCGCGTTTAATCGCTTCCGCTCTTTTGCGCTCTGAAATATCGTGGAATACGCAGAAGTAATTGCGCTGGCGAGCGGACCACCGACAAATAATCACGGTATCGATCAGAGTGCCGTCAACGCCTATCAATCTGACTTCTGACTTGATCGAAACATCGGGATTTTCCTTACTTCTCTCGAGCGTGTTGAGAAATATTTGCCGGTCTGCCGAAACTATCAGGGTCGGCATGCGAATACCCAGGAGTTCATGCGCGGTCTGCTGCAAAATTCGCTCGCAAGCTTTGTTGACCAGCATAATAGTCGTCCTTTCGCTCAAGCTGCAAATCAAATCTGCGGCATTATCAAATGTGGTCTGCAGCTTTTCTTCACTGGCGACCAAGAGATCTGCGGCTTCGTGGTATGCCCGATCCAACTCCGCTATTTCGTCCGTTCCCCGCATGACCGGTAGCAATTGCCTGTGTTGAGCGAGAAGAACTGCGTTGGTGCGCAGGCGGTCGAGGCGAGAGGCGATGCTCTTGGAGAAAAGTGCGGCCACAGATATAGCCAGTGTAAAGCTCATGAAGACTGCCAGTCCAAGGCACTGGCGAAATCTTTCACGCGCTTCTGAGGCGAAGTGTTCGTCCTGGGCGCCTGCCCTGTTTTGTGCCAGATCGAATAGCTGTGGCGAGAGCATTTGGCGTAGATCTGCGTCTAGTTTGATTCTGCTTTTGTCCAATATTTCATTCAGGTGGTCGAAACCTTGCCGCTGAATTTGGTTGCGAATATCTTCCAAGTCGGCTTTGCCAATAAGAGCTGCAGTCTCGGTTCGCTCGACCACTTTCAGGATTTGCGGATCGTCTTTAGCCAGAACTTTCAGTCGATTGATGTGCACGAAGACATTACTTTGAGCGGTTTGAAAGTCTTTGCGGATAACGTCTGGATTAGCCGACATCAAGAAGCTGGGTAGCATCGGTTGCCCGCCCAGAGCAAGAGGCAGTCCTTTGAGTGAGTTGCCTCGCGAAGCACGATTGATCGAAAAAATACTTTGCAGCAGAGCAGAAACTTCATCGTTAATCTGGCGGGCGCATTCGGCGCGATGGGCAGCTTGTTCGGCTTGCTCGTTCAGTTGGATAAGGGCGCCAAAAACGACCAACTCAAACGTCAGAGGCACAGCCACAAGCATCAATCCGCGGCGAAATATCGTCTGGCTCATCGTGTCACCCTGGGAGCTGAGACGCGTATACATTCGCAGAATTCAATACCGAAGCCAGGTCCATGATTTTTGGCACTAATGTTTCGACTGCCTCAAGCGTAAACTGCATGAGGAATTCACCCCGTTGAGCGGCGCCGAAATAATATGGTTGCGTGCTGACGAGAGGAACACTCATCCGCTTCGCCGCTGCCAGTATTTCCGAATCATCCGCCTCGAGCATCAATTGGAAGCGCAAATGCAACCCGGAAGTTTTTGGGAATAGGGCGATTTTTTCGCGAAAGCAAGTTTTAAGAGCGAATATTATTGATTGCCTGCGCTGGCGATAAATTTTCAAGACGCTGTCAATATGTTTGTCGAGGTGACCTTCGCTAATGAAGTCGGTGAGCACCAGGGCATCAAGTTCCGGTGAGTGGCGATCGGTAATAAGTTTGAGGCGCCGAAAGGCTGGAATCAGAGGTTTGGGCAAAATCAAAAAACCCATCATTGTCAGCGGATACAAAACTTTCCAGGGCGTGTAGATATAAAGCACCCGTTCCGGGCAAATACTCTGCAAGCAGGCATTGACAGGTCCACCATAGTGATAGGCAGAATCCCAGGCGTCTTCGATGATGTAGGCGTCAGTGCGACGCGCCCACTCCGCGAGCTCGTGTTTGCGTACTTCCGATAGCGTCACTCCGGTGGGATCTTGACACTCGGGTGAAGTGTGAAGAAGCTGGCACGATTGATCGGAATCAGGCAAAAAACTTGGTATCAATCCGTCCTGATCGATAGGCACTGGAAAAAGGCGCGCACCGCATGCGGTAGCATTATCGCGAATGCCGCCGTAGCCCGGATCTTCAACAGCGACGGTCTCGCCGGCATTGATCAAAAGCGAGAGGGCGAAGTCCAGAATTCTCTGAGTGCTAGTAAATGTCATAATTTGGTCGACACCACATCTGACACCTTTCGTTCTCAGCAAGAAGCGACCGATCTCCGCTCGCAAAGGTTCATAACCAAACGGATCGGTAACATACTCAGGTTTGCTGTACTCAGTCGAGCGACAGTAGCGGTTGGTCAGTTCGCGCCAGCGTTTGACCGGCAAGAATTCACGCGCAGCGCAACCATGATTTAGTTCCGCTAGATCGAATGAGGTGTTGCCGGGCAGTGTCATTTGCGTCAAGCGTTGACCAAAATTCGACAGCGCCGGCTCAGCGCCCCAGATATTAACAGTGTTTATAAGCGGTTGCGAAACTTCCGGCGGATTGGCACTGACAACGGTGCCATAACCGCGTTTTGCCGCTAGATACCCCCGATTGATCAACTCACGATAGGCTTTGACCACGGTGCCGCGCGCTATCTGCAAGCTGAACGCCAATTCTCGAGTTGTCGGCAATTGATCTCCAGCCTGCAATTGACCTGACTCGATTGCGTCTTTGAGAGCGAGAACCAGATGCTTACAAACCGGTTCGGCTAATGGGCGGCTTATTCGCAGTGCAATATTCATGCCAGTAAATCTCGCCGCCCGCTTTAAATGAGTGGAACTAGCCTGCGCTCGTTTGTTCGAACATTAGCAACAGAATATGACATTGAGTTGACACGGTCATTTCGGCCGCGCCTAGCTTCTAGCGTTGCGCCTCCAGGCTATGCGGCGATGTAGGGCTCTAGTCGCGCGTCGAAAGTGGTGCCGTGATTGATTCTAATGATTTCCCTTCAGCATCTACGCCCAGGAACGCCTCGGCGGTGGCCGCCAAAATCATCAGCAAAGCTCCAGCTAGATAGCCTCCAGTCAGGGCATCTCGTGAGTGCGTGCCAATCAGACTGGTGAAAATGGAAGGAGCGAAAACGCCACCGACCAGTGTGCCAACTGCATAAAAAATTGCAATCGCCATTCCGCGAATTTCCAGGGGAAAAATTTCGCTCACTGTCAGATAGGCTGAGCTAGCTGCCGATGAGGCAATGAAGAAAATGATTGTCCAGGCCAGTGATTGAGTATCGGCTGTTAACATGCCTGCCCGAAACAGCATCGCTGTTATCGCTAAAAGTACTCCTGAAAGACCGTAGGTGGCGATGATCATTTTCTTCCTGCCAATCGTGTCGAAGAAATGACCGGTCAGAACGGGACCTAACAGATTTCCCAGGGCGAAAGGCAGGATGTAGAAGCCAATGTTTTGAGCGGGAATATTGTAGAAACTCTGCAGCACGAGACCATAAGTGAAAAATATGGCGTTGTAGAAAAAGGCCTGGGAACTCATAAGAGCCAGACCCAAGACCGATCGCTTGCGGTGTTCGTGGACGATCGCCTGCCAAATTTCTCGCAACGGTGTATGGGTGCGCTCTTTAATTCTGAGGGACACATGCTCGTATGCAGGAAGTGTCTCCGGGTGACCGTCGGATACTGTGTTTTCGATGTCCGCGACGATCTTTTCGGCTTCTTCGCTTTTACCGTGAATCATCAGCCATCGCGGACTTTCCGGCACCCAATGGCGAAAGAACAAAACCACAAGACCTAGCGCGGCGCCCAAGGCGAACGCCAAACGCCAACCTAACCAGAGTGGAATAATTTTGGGATCGAGCAGGAAAACGGTGGCTCCAGCGCCAAGGGCGGCGCCGAGCCAATACGTCGAATTGATAATCAGGTCAACGCGCCCGCGCACACGAGCGGGGATCAATTCGTCGATAGCGGAGTTGATCGCCGCGTATTCGCCGCCGATACCGGCTCCCGTTATGGCGAGAAACACAGCGTAGCTAGCGAAATTCCAGGAGAACGCAGTCAACAATACTGCACTTAAGTAAACGATGAGCGTCACATAGAAAAGCTTCTTGCGCCCGAAACGGTCGGTGCCATACCCGAAAACCAATGCGCCTATGACGGCGCCCGCCAGATAGCAACTAGCGCCCTGACCAATTTGAGCTTCAGTCAAAGCTAAGGTGGCAGAATCCTTCAGAGTTGGCCCGATGGCGCCCCCGAGTGTTACTTGCAAACCATCGAGAATCCAGGTCACTCCCAGGGCAACAACGATCAACCAATGCCAGCGACTCCAGGGCAGACGGTCCATGCGTGCCGGAATTTCAGTTTCGATCCACCTGCCGGAAGACATCCTTGACTCCGCTTAGTGTAAGCAACGACGCAAGACTTTTGCGTCAGAGCCAATCATAAATTAAATCGCGGATAACGAGGCTGCTTGACTTGCTAAATGACTGCGTTTTCGACGGGATATTCGGACATTTTCAATAATTTTCGAGAAATTCTATCAGCCTTTTCGACATCACCAA
Organism: Bryobacterales bacterium; assembly: GCA_903970295.1. Next base: position 3,307 of record CAJCHQ010000240.1, on the reverse strand, counting down.
ACTCCAGGCACAGTTCGAGCTGTTGTTGGAGAACATCTATGTTGTCGCTTGACTGCAGTGGGTCCTGAAAGCGTTTACGGATGACTTTCTTATAGAGCAGAATATTAGCCGCAAGAACAAAAATAGTGGTGGCAACGAAAAAAACTGTGGATAGCAGAGCGGCAATCCACACACCAAATTGTATTTGCGTGTTTTGAAAGAGCAAGACTGCGATAGCCAGGCTCAACAGGACGTTCAAACCGATGACGGTGTGACGAAGGCTTTTATTGGGTTTATATCGGCGAGCGAAAGCAATCGGATCTTTCGATCTTTTTTGTGGGTCTGGCATGTCTTGAATCGCTGTGTGGTAACTGCTGAGAGGTCTATGCCCACGAATTTCGAGCCGGTACTGATAAAAGTCTTAAGAGTATATAATAATGTTTGCTCGACCGAGATCTCTTATCATTCGCTGCACTCTGTAAGCGGTGCCTATGTTGACGAATTAAGCGGAGCGGCCCATCATTAGAGCCTGTTGCGAAAGGAGCCGACATGAATAGCTTTCAGAAAATTATTGCCGTGCGGCTTTCTCCCAAAGATGATTTGAAGGAAGCTCTGCAAAACATCAGTCGTGAGCATAAGCTGCAAGCTGCCGCCATAGTCAGTGCAGTCGGCTCCCTTTCCTGTGCGTCGATCCGCATGGGCAGTGGCGAAATCAAAAATTTGGTCGGGCCCTTCGAGATTGTTTGCCTGAGCGGCACGCTCGGAAAAGGTGGCATGCACGTGCACGTCGCCGTGGCCAATAGTCAAGGCAACACATTCGGCGGTCATATGCTGAATGGATGCGAAGTTAATACGACAGTAGAAATCGTTATTCATAACTTGAGCGATGCGTATGTTTTCGAGCGGGTCAATGACCCCGATACCGGCTACAAAGAGCTGCTTGTGCGGGCCGTTGAGCCTAGCACCAGATAGTCGACCTTGCCAGCCATTGATATCCTCAGTTTGGCGACCGCTGAAACTCTGGCGCTGATCGATCGCCATCTTGCTTCTGCTGCTCTCGTTTATCCAAGTAGAGTGCTTGAGGTTGGATGCGGACTGGGACATCTAGCTTTTGCTCTAAGCCAGAAAGGCATGACCGTTTGCGGCATTGATGCCAACGCCGACGCCGTAGCGGCAGCCAGATCTCGCGGTGTGAGCTGTGTTCATGCAGATTTCCTCACATACGAATTCAATCAAGACTTCGACTTGCTTTTATTTACTCGCTCGTTGCACCACATCGCTCCTCTCGATTTGGCAGTGAAGAAGGCCGCTAAGTTGCTCGCGGCCGGGGGCTTGGTGATTGTCGAAGACTTTGGATACGAGCTCGCCGACGCAGACGCCGTCAGTTGGTTGGGCGAAAAGAAATCACAAGCGCTGACGCTAGGCTTGCTGCAAAAAAACGAGCGTCATCGAGAAACGACTGCTGGATCGCTCGAACGATGGCGACTGTTTTACGAGCAACATCATGTTGCAGATTCGCAGACGATGTTCAGTGCGACGAGCGCATGGTTTTCGTTCAGGCAAGTAGAGAGTGGACCTTACTTGTATCGCTATCTGCTGGATCTTCTTGTCAATGACGAGAGGGGGCTGGACTTTGCTCGGCAGCTGCTAGACGAAGAGAAATCGCTGATCGCCGCAAATGAGATTGCGGCTGTGGGCTGGCGCTTGATTTGTGCTAAAACTCGCGGCTAAGCACGTGGTGCGTGCATCTCAATTTTAAGTTCAGGTGAGCCTGGAGGACGTATAATCGCGCCAGGAGTCTAAAATGCAGCAAAACGACGGCAAACCGCCTGAACTAAAAGTCGAGAAAGCCAAAGGTGGCGGCTCGGGAGGTCGCGCCGGCCAGACAGCAGTGGAAACTGGCTCAGGAGACGACCGGTCTGCTTCAAAACCTCCTGAACCGGGCTCAAGCATTTTGGATCTGGCGCTCTACGTCGTCGAGGAGATTTTTCTCAAATTGCATGGTGGTGCCAACTGGCAACAAGCCTGGCCCGAAGCTGAGGCCTGCGCCAATGGCTTATTAAGCAAAACGTGCGGTGAAGGTGTTTCGCTCGACCTCGTGGCCTCAGCGATCGATCAAGTCATAAGCGCGTACACGGTCCAGGAGTTTACCGGGTGCGGAGTCGATGAGCTTGGCATTATGTATCCCTTCATCAATCGCGAATATTTAGTCAGCGTCTGTAAGCTGGTCAAGGTTTATGGTAAGCCGCAACCGCCGCCCAAGGCTTGATCACTACCTGCTCGGCGCCATTGTCTGACTGCGATCAAGAGCATGATCGAGTTATAGACCAAGGCCCAGTAGCTGCTCCAATTGCCGAACCTGACAAGTCCAAGGTACAGACACCAGCTCAAAAAGGGATAGAAAAGGAGCAGATACGACCACAGCCTGAACTCAGCCGGTTGTGTGAAAAAGTTTCCTGTCAGGCTTGGCGTTTTCAAGGTCAGCACCGCAGGCAGTACTAAATAAATACAATCGTAAATGTGCGTATGCGGACTGACGATCATAATCGCCAGCATCGTTGCCGACATGGCCCAGGCCACCTGAATTGGCTTGTCGGCAGCAGTTTTTGTCCATAGCCAGAATAAGCCGAAGAATGCCACTGCCATCCCCGCCAGGCAAATTTGCATTGAAAGATGTGGCGGCAAAAAAGAGCTCAGGGGACCGCGGAGAGAGACCATTTTCTCTGGAAAAACGCCGAGAAATTCACTCGAGGTATCGGCTTTGAGAAGTATTTGCGGATAATTAATCACGTTTTCCCAGCCAGCGTTGAGACCAGCCAGCGTCAGCAGAACTATTTCACCAACTGCTGCTGCTGCAATAAGTTTGAAGCGCTTGTGCGCGAGGCAGGGTAAAGCGGCAAAAACCGTATACTGAGGTTTGAGCGTGGATAGAGCCAGAGCAAAACCGGCGAGCAGATCGCGGCGCTTGTTGAAGCCCCAAAAGTAGACGCACAAGAGGGCAACGATAAAGGGTGACAGTCCGCCGAAATAGATATTGATCATGTTCGGCAGTGATGCCGCGAATCCAATCAAAAAGCAGGCCTTCGCTACTTTGCTCAGCCGACGCGAATCGTCCATCAATAGCCAGAGTCCAAGAGCGCAGCTGACGGCAGCAAAAATCGTCCAAACAAAAAAAGCGGTGCGAATTTCCATTAAGGCAAAGGGAATCATCAGTGTGAACAAATAGGGCATGTACTGGCTGAAAATGTATTTGTCCGTCTTAAGTGGGCTGATCGCCTGATTGGTGTATTTGAGTTGAATTTTGGGATCGAAAATTTTGTGGCAATCC
>CAJCHQ010000239.1 GCA_903970295.1 Bryobacterales bacterium | reverse complement strand
CTCAAAAGGATGTGACTGAACTGGCGCGCGTCCTCACGGGCTTAGGACTAGCTGGTTTCAGAGGCGGCAAAGGTCAGGGACGCGGGCAAGCACAAGGGCTTGCCGCAGCCGAAAAGGTGGGACCAGACGGCGCTGTTTTCTATCCCAATCGACACGACTTCAGCGAAAAGACTGTCTTAGGAAAACGATTCGCCGGCACAGGTGAACGCGAAATCGAAGATGCACTCGATATGCTCGCTCGTCATCCGTCCACAGCGCATCATGTTTGCTTTAAACTAGCTCAATACTTTGTCGCCGACAAGCCTCCCGCAAGTTTAGTTGACCGCCTGGCAATCAAATTCAAAGATAGCGATGGAAACATCAAGGCGGTTCTGAGCGAATTATTTAACAGCCCGGAATTTTGGGATGCTAGTAACGAAAATAACAAATTCAAGTCGCCATTTCGTTATGTGGTCTCGAGCCTGCGCGCGGCAGATGTCCATCCTCAAGACTACAAGATGCTAAAACAATTCCTTTTACAGCAAGGTCAACCCGTCTATGGATGCCTGACGCCAGACGGTTACAAGAACACTACAGATGCCTGGTTGAATCCCAGCGCTCTGCTCACACGCATGAATTTTGCCACCGGGCTCGGTGTGGGCAAACTTCCCGGTCTTCAATTTAATCCACCCGAATACAGGCAGCTTGGCGCCACCATCAGTAATGGCGTCTTCTCGGCGCATACGGTAGATACCGTAGCCGAACAACCGGAGCCGCTGCGATCAGCATTGCTCCTCGGTAGTCCCGAATTTATGAAATATTGAAAAGAGGTGCGCCATGAATCGTCGTGATTTTCTCAAGTTTGCAGCAGCCTCGTCGGTCTGCCTTTTCTCTCCCCTGAGCAGCGCCTGGGCTTTAAAGAACGAAAGCGAAAACGCAGACGGCAAAAAGCTGATTGTCGTTCTCTTACGAGGTGGTGCTGATGGTCTCAACATCGTCGCCCCATACGCCGATGAAAAATACTATCAAATCAGACCGCGCATCGCGCTAGCTAAGCCCGGCACCCAAGATGGTGTACTCGATCTGGACGGCCACTTCGGCTTGCACCCGGCTCTGGCTCCGCTCATGCCATACTGGCAGAACAAGAGTATGGCTTTCGTTCATGCTTGCGGCTCGCCAGACCCATCGCGCTCGCACTTCGACGCTCAAGACTATATGGAGTCGGGAGCTCCCGGCATGCGCTCGATGAACACAGGTTGGTTGAACCGGTTGGTGAGCGAATTGCCTGCCAAAAATTCACCGGTTCAAGCGATCAGTTTAGGACCGACTTTGCCCAGAATTTTTTCCGGACCAGCCAGCGTGGCCACCGTCGCTAAAAACGTTAAAAGTCAGAAAATGGCTATCGATCGCCCCGGCATAGGCGAGGCTTTCAACCAGCTTTATTCCGGCTTAAATGACGATATCGGCAAAGCTTATGCAGAGGGTATAGCCGCTCACCTCGAAGTCAATCGAGTGCTCACGGCTGCCGACAAAGACCAGACATCCGAGCCGATGTCACAAGCGATGGCGAAAGAGCAAATCCTGGCCAATCGCGGAGCGCCTTCACCCAAGAATTACAATCAATTCGGAAAGCAAGTATCTGCCCTCTTCCGCAACGATCCGGCCGTGCAGGTGGCATTTATCGACTTTGGTGGCTGGGACACACACGTCAATGAAGGTACTGCCCAAGGACAGCTGGCCAATCATCTGCAACCTCTTGGTGCAGGTTTAGCCGATCTGGTCGAAGGTCTGGGCCCAATGTACAAGAACACCACGATTGCCATCATGTCAGAATTCGGCCGCACTGCTAAAGAAAATGGCAATTCCGGCACCGACCATGGCCACGGAAACGTGATGTGGCTTTTAGGCGGCGATATTCCAGGCGGAAAAGTGTATGGACGCTGGGCCGGATTAGCAACAAACGAATTGCACGAATCGCGCGATCTGCCGACAAGCACAGATTTCCGCAGCGTCGTCAGCACTGTTTTGTCAGAGCACATGCACGTTTCTCAAAAGGCGCTGGCGACGATATTTCCTGACTTCCAAAGCAGGCAGGATCCCTTCGTGCGCACCTGATCGTACGAGCTAAGATTTATAGCTAGATTTCTAATCTTTGAATATCCGATCCAAAGTCCAGACCAAAATCTAGACGAATATTTGGACGATATATCTAGACGGCAAAACGGAAATTGATGCAATCGCCGTCCTGGACGCTATATTCTTTGCCTTCTAAGCGAACCAGACCTTTATCTTTAGCGGCATTCCAATTTCCGTGCTCTTTCAAAGTGTTGTAGGCAGCAACCTCGGCCCGGATGAAACCGCGGGCGATATCAGAGTGAATTTTTCTCGCTGCTTCTTGAGCGATTGTACCCCTGGTAATCGTCCAGGCTTTGACTTCATCCTCACCGACCGTAAAGAAGGCAATCAAATTCAGCAGTTCATAAGCTGACTTAATCAATTTGTCGCGGCTTGGTTCTTCGATTCCCATCGCCTGCAAGAACTCGCCCTTCTCCTCTTCGGGCAGTTGAGCGATCTCCATTTCGGTTTTTCCACAGAATGCAAGTAGGGGCATGCCGTTTTTTTCAGCAAAGGCGCGCACTTTACTCAAGGCGGCATCATCGCTCTTGCCAATTTTCCCCTCGTCGATGTTGACGACAATCAACAATGGTTTCTGCGAAAGAAATGTATAGCCGCGAATCAGCTTCCATTCATCTTCTGAAAGATGTCTCTGTCGCAGAGGCTTTTCTGCCGTTAAATCGGCCAGGAATGTTTGCAATAACTCTTTCTCGGCTTCGGCAATATTTTTGTCGGGCCCTTTTTTTCTTGCCATTTCCGCATCTATTTTGCTTAGCCGCTTTTCAACGACACCCAGATCAGCAATAATCAGCTCAAGCTCAAGTAATTCAGCATCGCGGAAAGGATCGATCGTCGTGCTGGGATGGGGGACCGCTTCGTTGGCAAAATCTCTAACCACATGAACAAGAGCGTCGACTTGCCTGAGATTGGTTAGAAGTTGCGGGCTGAAACCGTCTTTGGCAGCCTGCCCAGGTAAGACGCCGGCCACGTCTATCAGCTCGACGGTGGCATAACTAATTTTCTTAGGCTTATATAAATCACGAAGCCAATCTTGACGACCA
>CAJCHQ010000238.1 GCA_903970295.1 Bryobacterales bacterium | reverse complement strand
AGGTTTATACCGAGCTCCTGGCAAAGCTTTTTGGCTTCCGTGTCCAGGTCATAAATTACCTCCATGTGGTCGAAAAGAAATCCAATCGGTGCGATTACCACATCGGTCACACCCTGACTTTTCAGCACCCGCAAATGATCGCAAATGTCTGGTTCGAGCCATGGCTGTGTCGGCGGACCACTGCGACTCTGGTAAACGAGGTGCCAATTATCGTGGCAGGCTGCTTGGGCCACTGACTGGCAGGATTCTCGCAGCTGATTTTCATACTGACAGTTGCCTGCCATGGTCTGCGGCAGGCTATGGGCGGTGAATGCGACAAAAGTTGACCCGCGCCTCGATTCGGGTATTTGGCTGAGAGCGCGAGCAAGGCTTCTGACATTGGCGGCGATGAACAGTGGATGCTCGTAAAACACAGGGATTTTAGCGATTGCCGGAGCATCCCCACCGACTGCCGCCCTGGCTCGCTCGATGTCTTCCAAATATTGCCTGCAGCCCGAGTAGGAGCTAAATGCCGAGGTCACGAAGGCCACTGCTCTGCGGCAACCTTGGTCTTTCATTTCCTGTACCGTGTCAGACAAAAGTGGATGCCAGTTGCGATTGCCCCAGAACAATGGTAACGACAAATCGCGCTTATTCAATTCACGCCGAAGGTCGTCCAGCAAGCCACGACAGTGCTCATTTATGGGGCTGACGCCATCGAATAAATAGTAATGTTCGGCTACAGCTTCCAAACGCTGACGAGGTACATTTTTGCCACGCAAAACATTTTCCAAAAATGGAATCACGTCCTCTCTGGCTTCCGGGCCGCCGAATGAAACCAGCAAAACAGCATCGTAATTCAGGTCAGAAGTGTCATTCATAATCGCTCCAGCGTTCACTTCAAGTTCACGGTCGTGGTGATAGTATGCACTCAAATAGTGACATTGTTATTCGGAAAAACTGTATTGCGTAACGCAAAGTTGAGTATGACTAATTTGAAAGGTAATTGTCTAACCGACATATAATCAGAGAAGCGAGCTTAGAAGAAGTATCGCAAGAAATACTGGAGACACGTCTATGAAAGCATCGCAGTGAGCATTTACCAGCAGTAGCTCGTTGCCCGGCTTTCAGTGGTCGATAGAGCCAACCCGATAACGAGCAATAGAAAGGTGACTAGAGCGAAATAGGTCACCGCATGAGGAGAACTTTGTTGATACTCGTTCGAGTGTCGACTGACGACGCGCGGTCGTGCCATCACATACGGTACCAGCACGAACGAGGAGGCACCCGACAGATACGAATCAGTCCGATGGCTCACACGAGGATACAGGACAATGACGAACTACGTATCGTACGAACCGGATTCCGATCTAGTCTCAGTGGTGCTGGCCAAATCTGAATCTGCTTTTCTGCCCGAAACCGACATTGAAGAAACAAGGTCACTGCCAGAATTGACGCGACCTCGCCTGGTGATCCGGCCTGATCACGGCGGCAGATCGCCGAAGCGAGTAGTCGCGCAAGTTGTTGCTCACATGCAAGGGAATGAAGAATTACAACCGATCGAAGAACTAGCGCCAATCGAAGAAGAAAACAACGAGATCGCACTCGACCGTCAAGCCCAGAAAGAAGTTCGCAACACTGTTTGGCTGTACATGCACGATGTGGCCAAACATCGTCTGCTGTCGGCGCAAGAGGAAATCGAATTGGGAAGACTGATTCAAGCAGGCGACCAGGCAGCCATGAGGGCTCTGGTCTCGGGCAACCTGCGTCTGGTCATCTCGATCGCCAAACGATATATGCGACAAGGTATGGATTTCGAAGATTTGATTCAGGAAGGAAATATCGGTCTGCTCCAAGCTGTGCGTAAATTCGATCCCACGATGGGCAATAAGTTCTCCACGTATGCTACCTGGTGGATCCGCCAGGCGATCACGCGAGCGCTGTCGAACAAAGCTCGCACGATCAGACTGCCGGTACACGTCAACGAGATTCTATACAAACTGAGGCGGGCAGCCAAACCTTACTTTCAAAAACAAGGCCGGTATCCAACCATTCAAGAGCTGGCCGAATCGACCGGCATCAATCGAGACGAAATCGAGCACGTTCTCAAAAGCAGCATGAATATTCTTTCGATCGACGAATTCATTGGCGGTGAAGACGATGAAACGATGGAAAAATTCATCGCTGACAAAAGTTTGAGAAAGCCGGAGGATCAAGCCGAAGGTGCTTTATTGAGCGGCAAGATTGAGAAGCTGTTGGGGAGCCTCAGCCAGGAAGAACAATCGATCATGAAACCGCTGTACGGATTAGACGAGAATCATCGCCAGAAAACAGCCAAGGAAGTAGCAGCTCAGATGGGCATCGAAGTCAACGATGTCAGGCGCATTGAAATCAAAGCCCTGAGAAGACTGAGGCGGCTGACACATAATCGCCAATTGGTTGACTTTATCAGTGACGCCTAAAACGAAGAACCCCTATCGTCGCACCACACGGCTATGGGAAGAGCTTCTGGTAGCCGAGGCGGCAATGTTTTCATCCTGGCTAAAAGTCTCATAAGCGCTGGCAATCGGCACTGGTTTGAGACCCCGACTGGAAACCGGAGCCATGTCAGACTTGGCGTGACGACGATGAACGAGCTCTCTGGAAGCTTTGAAGTGGGGCTGCGGGATTAAATTGTTGGCGGCTTTCCTGGTCGGTTGATTATAGTCAACCAGGGGAGGCATGGTCCATTCGCGCATGATCGGCGATCCAGAGCTTGGCCGAATTTGCTCAGGCATGACAGGTAAGGGCTCGCCGATATGGACGACATACTTTTGTGCAGTCTCTTGCTGACGGAGATCTGTCGACTGCATGTCTTGAGAATAAGCCGGACAGCTCACGCATGAGCTCGACACCATAATCGCCAAAGATCCAAGCCATCCCAACTTCATGCAGCCTCCTCGCCATTCGGCTTCTCACCAATCACCTCGGTGAGTGACGAAATTATCTCCGTATGACACGGCAAATAAAATAGGGAGAAACCCTAGAAAATTCTTCGCTTTCAGGTCTGGATATAGATCCGATACTGAACGGGCTGCAAGTCGGCACTACAGGTGGTGCAATGAACCGTGCCGAGCGAGATTATTGAGAAAAAGCGAAGGTGGGATCGAAATGCCAAAGACATATCTCTGGTATTACGAGCAGTGCATTTTCTACACTCAGAGCACATGCAAAGAAGACAAAAGAACAATAGATTGCCGTTTTTAAGCGTGATATAAAGATATACAGAGACAAATTAATTTCTGGTTTAGATAATTGCAGACCGAGACGATCACTGAATTAGAAACCCTGCTCAAACTGCAGGAAAAAAACCATGGTCCAGGCAGTGCACAGGCGGCTGAAGTGCTTTGCCGGCTAGCAAAAATTTATGCGGAATACCGCCAATTCGAGCACGCCGAGCAGCTTTACAAACGGGCAATCGCAATTCAGAACAGCATAGGCAATGAAACCGGAGCCGCTGAAACCCGCAAACAATTGGAGCACCTGCGAGCGACCGCCAAGAAAGCAATACAAAACGGTGGCTCGCCCAGTCTCACAGTCAGTAATGATTATTTCCCGGCGTATGTAGAACCTGCCTCAGCCCTGGTCGAACCCCGCCCAGAGGCCCCGCGTAAAGCGGTGTCTGAGTTTCCGCCGGTGCCGCCTGCAGACACTCGCACGCTCGCCCTCGATAGTGCCATTTTGCACGCGGCCGGAGATGTTGCGGCACTGCGCGTCTCGTCGCCAGCGAGCCTGGCCCTCGCTAAAGCCTTGACTAAACTGGCTGACCTCTACAGCCGCAGAAAGCTAGTGACCGAGATGGAGCCCTTATTGGTCGAAGCCTTAGCTTTGAAAGAAAGCATTTACGGCAGCGAGCATCTAAGCGTTTCAACCGATCTGAAAAATCTGGCCAGAGTCTATTTTTTCATGGAGCGCTACGAAGATGCCGACCCGCTCTTCAAGCGAGCGATAGCGATCCGGCAGACAGCGATGGATCCCTTGCATCCGCGTGTCGCCGACATCGCCAATTGGTATGCCAAAGCTCTGCGAAAGCTATCTCGGCAAGCGGATGCATCGGCCATGGAAGGTCTTGTTCGAGAAAGCCGGGCTAAATACGGAGCCGACTGGGAAAAGTTTCGCCAGGCAGGCGCCAAAGCCATCGCCGAAGAAAATTATTTCGTCGCTCAAGCTATGTGGTCAGCGGCATTGGAAGAAGCCAAAGATTTCAAAATCGACGATCCACGCTTGAGCGCCACGCTAGAAAATCTGGCTGAAGTCTACTGGCAACAACTCAAATATGATAAAGCTGAACCACTGTGCAAGCGCATTTTGCAAATATCGGAAAATGTTCTTGGTCTAAATCATCCCGATGTTTCTCTGGCTGCCTGTAATCTGGCTCTTGTATGTGAGCGCCAGGGCAAGCACATCGAAGCGGCGATCCTCTACCAACAAGTTCTCGCTACCAGAGAAAAGCTACTCGGTCAAGAGCACCCTGATGTAGTGGCAACCAGAGAAAATTATGAGCGAGCGCGTCGTATGGCTCAGAAAGACGTCGAGCTAAAAGTAGACAAGGCAGTTGCGGCCGGACAGTGGAACAAGTCAGCCTGGTGGCAATCAGCCGAGTAATCGAGAACCCGCGCTAGTGTCAATTAAAGGACAATTTTGAGGGCAAACAACTTATTGAACCGAAGCTGGTGGTACATTGCTGTACGGTCGGCGGCGTGTTTTTGAAAAATCGAATATGACAACTTCGACTGTCCCAGAATTGGACAACCAGCACGACGAGTTTAAGCCCGGCTTTAAAGACTGGTTCTTTGCCGGCAGCAAGCCTGGCGAAACAGAAGTGCAGCACACCGACGCCTGGTGGCGCGTGATGTGCCTGACCGGTGTCGATTACTTCTCTACGCTGGGATATCAGCCTGGCATAGCCTTCTTGGCTGCGGCGTCGCTTTCGCCCGTCGCCACTTTGATCCTGGTTTTAGTCACACTTTTTGGAGCCCTGCCCGTTTATTGCATAGTGGCCAGAGAAAGTCCCAATGGTCAGGGCAGTGTGGCCATGCTGGAAAAAATGTTGCCCGGCTGGCAAGGCAAAACTCTGGTCCTATTTCTGCTTGGTTTTGCCGCAACCGCTTTCATCATCACGATCACGCTGTCTGCGGCGGATGCCACGGCTCATATCGTTGAAAACCCAATCATGCCTCAATCCTGGCACGCTCACCGGGTGGAGGTCACTCTGGTCTTGCTGGCGCTTCTGGGTGGTCTTTTTCTCAAAGGCTTCCGAGAAGCAATTGGTTTGTCATTTGTCATCGTCTGGGTTTATCTCGGTTTGAGCGCGGTCATCCTTGCCAACGGTCTGTGGCAATTGACTATTAGTCCGAATTTGATCGTCAATTGGCAAACTCACCTGGTCAAAGAATATCAGTCTCCCTTCATGATGTTCGGGGTGGCCATGCTTCTCTTTCCGAAATTGGCACTCGGACTTTCCGGTTTCGAAACCGGAGTGGCAGTGATGCCACTGGTCAAAGGCGACGATACCGATACGCTGGAGGCACCAACAGGGCGCATACGCAATGCCAGAAAACTGCTTATCTGCGCGGGATTGATCATGAGCGTATTTCTGGTGACAAGTTCGATCGTCACGACATTGTTGATACCAGCCCCACTGTTTCAGGAAGGCGGCGCGGCTAACGGCAGAGCTCTTGCCTATCTGGCTCACACTCATTTGGGCGACATTTTTGGCACCATATACGATTTCAGCACCATTCTCATTCTCTGGTTCGCTGGAGCCTCGGCGATCGCCGGTTTGCTCAGCCTCGTGCCCAAATATTTGCCGCGTTACGGCATGGCACCCAGCTGGTCGGCCGCGATTCGCCCGCTGGTCGTTTTTTTTACGTCGGTTGCCGTGGGCGTCACAATCATGTTCAAGGCCGATGTCGACGCTCAGGCTGCAGCCTACGCTACGGGCGTACTGGTTTTGATCACCTCTGCCGCAATTGCTGCCACGATTACGATTTGGCGCACTGCCCCTAGGTTGCGTGCATTTTTTGTGATCGTCAGTTTCATCTTCGTTTACACCGCCTTTGCCAATATGTCAGAACGTCCCGAAGGTGTGCACATCGCCCTTTTCTTCATTGCCGCAATTCTGGTGGCATCGGTTTTATCCCGGGCAATCCGCTCGACCGAATTGCGTATCGAAAAAGTGCACATGGATGAAAAAGCGCTGGAATTCATCGATTTTGCTCTCAATAATCATTGGGGAGCAGTGCGTTTATTGCCCCATCGTCACGGCATGATGGATTTCAAACAAAAGGAAATGAGATCGCGGCGTGTTCACAGCATTCAAGAAGAAGAAGGCGATTTCATTTTTTTAGAAGTGGAACTATCAGATTCGTCCGAATTCTTCGACGAACTTTTGGAAGTGACCGGGCATGAGGAAAACGGCTTCAAAATTATGCGCTGCAATAGTCTCGCCATTCCCAATGCGATTGCCGCCATCTTGCTCGAGATCCGCAATCGCACAGGGCAAGTGCCGCACGTTTATTTCAGCTGGTCGGAGGGTCATCCGATCGCCCACACTTTGAAATACATTTTTCTAGGCGAAGGTGATTCGGCAGCGGTTACCCGCGAAATTTTACGTGGTGTCGAAATTGATGATCGCAGAAGACCTTTAGTGCACGTCGGGTAGCCAGGCAAAGCAACATGAATTCCGCAGGAGCTCAATAGATGGAAACGAGGCAGTGTCAGAAACACGGCTGTGATGGGCAAATCCAGGACGGTCATTGTCAGATCTGCGGCAGTGATAGCGCAGTCGGTAAGGAAAAATCGACGGATGCCAATGCCGCCACGCAGCCTGGCGTGAGCGCCAAGTCGGTAAGTGTCGCCAACCCCCAATTGGTGACTAAGTCGATGCGCGTCCTGCTTCAATCTAAAGAGCTCAAACCGAGTAAGGAAGAACTGATCCAGGCATCAAGCAGCTTGCAAGACATTGTCGCCGACGATTATTCGGCCTGGCGGGCTCAAACAGATCTGCTTTTGGCCGCCATACACCAGCTCGAAACCAGACAGATCGAACCTGATGAAAGCGTTATGATCCTGGGCATTCCCTTGCGAGAGAGCGCCCTCAGAGAGACAGCCGAAGAAGCATTACGAAACTGCGCTCACTTTGCCGACAGCGTCGAAGAGCGAGTGACATTAATCGATGAAGCCAATCGCATTCGCAACACCACCTGGTTTTGAACGCAAATGAGCAGCCCAATTAAATTCAGACTGAAGCAGGAGATTCGATGGCGACATTAATGGCACCGCTTAAAAAGGCAGTGCAGACGACATTGCAAGACGTCACACCGAGACGCCTCTGGCTCTTGTTGGCAGGACTCTGGCTCTGTACGATAGTTTTTTTCTTTGCCGCAATGATCACCATCGATCAGCATGAACACGCAGTCGAGACAGTAGGAGCCGACGCTGCACCATCAGTAGTGGCAGCCCATCAAATCAAAATTGCCGCACTCAGTATGGATGCCGATCTAGCCGACGAATTACTTTATACGCCTGGTCAAAGAGAATCTCAGGAGATGCTCGATAGCTTCGAGGTTTCGCGCACAGACAGCTGCAAACAATTGATCGCCGCGGCCAGAAATGTCACCTATGGAAACAGCGAAGTGACGCCGATCGAGAACATCAGCATCGCTCTCGGACAATTCGTCATGCAAGCGCAAGCGGCGCGGGATTTGCACAATGAAGGCAAAAATGAAGAGGCCCTGAGCAAATATCGGGAAGCGTTGACAACCTTGCAAAAGTCAATAATACCCAACGCCGATGCGCTCAACAAAGCCAATGCTGACGTTTTGGAGACTACTTACACACATGAGAAAGGCGCCTCAGCGATGTCTCGTGGCTTCGTCCTGGTCATGGGAATAATTTTGTTCAGCTTGCTTTTCTACACGCATGTGTATGTCAGCTTGCGCTTCCATCGCCGCTTGAACGTCCCTCTGTTAGTCGCTCTTGCCTGCACTGGAGTTTTCTTGCAGCATCTCTCGTCGACACTGGCGACAAGCAGTCGCGACCTGACGATAGCCAAAGAAGACGCCTATAACTCTGTCGTCGCCTTGCTTGATGCTCGGGCCAATTCTTATGATGCCAATGCCTCAGAAAGCCGCTGGTTGCTGGATCGTGCTCGGGCTGCCGAGCACGAGAAATACTTCCAGGACAAAAACGCAACCGTCGCCAACTTCGAAAGCGGTCACGACTTTGGAGAAACAATCGCAGCCGCAAAAAAACAAGCCGAGAATAATGAGAAAGGGACTTTGCCTGGTTTTACCGGGTCACTGGCAGACGAGCTCAGTAACATCAGGTTTCCCGGCGAGCACGAAGCAGCCCTGGAAACGTTGCAAGCTTTCGCTGATTATTGTGCCGTCGACAATAAGATCCGCCATCTAGAAAAGTCAGGCGATCACGTCGGCGCCATGAAACTGGCGCTGGGTTACGATCCGTTTGGTAGCAATTTCAAATTCAGCAAATTTGATGACGCATTAGGCAGAACATTGAAAATCAATCAGAGCCAGTTACAAATCGCAGTCAAAGAAGCGGTTCATGCTCTCGACGGTCTAGTGGTAATGGCACTGTTTGTGTCGCTAGTTGTGATCTTGTCCACCTACATCGGGCTGAGCCCCCGCCTAGCTGAATACGAGACAAGGCTATATACTCATAAGCGCCACTAACGGTGCCTGTCAGGGCAAAAGCAAACGCTCGACTATAGGGACTGGCAAAGGTCCTTGATCTAAAGCTAGATCGTGAAATTTGAGCAGATCAAATTTAGGACCAAGACCAGCTTCATATTTTTTTCTGAAAGAAATCCATTCACGCAAACCGACATAATAAGTAGGCAGTTGAGTGGCAGTGAGCTTGGCTCGATGTAGCTTGCCTTCAGCTTCAGCCTCGGTCTGAAAGGCGGTCTTGGTTAACAAATCCATCGCTTGCTCGTCCGTCATATTCATTGTTTGCATTTTGATGTCGAGAATGGCGTTACCGATCACGCGCAAGCGAATTTTGCGCATAACCAGACGAAAGCGCGGATCGTGATCCAGAAACCCTTGATCCATCATGACTTGAGCAATGTATTCGGCCCAGCCTTCGATGTAAGCACCGTTGCCGTAGAGTGAGCGCACAAGACGGCGACGCTCGGGTTGGATATTATTCAAGTGCTCAAACTGAATGTAATGTCCAGGCAGCGCCTCGTGAATAGTCAACCATTTCAGAGCGAAATTATTGTACTCGCGTAGTTTTGATTCGGCTTTGTCGGCCGAAGCCGATTTGTCGATCGGTGTCACCCAATATTGAGCCTCAGCCTGAGGCTCGAGCGGAGGAGCGCTGTGAAAGCCAGCGACTGAGTAACTGGCTCGCATAAATGGCGGAGTTGGTAACACTTTCAAATTTTGACGCGTCGTCAGCGAAACAATATTCTTGGTGCGTATGAATTCTTTGATCATCTCCAGATCAGCTTCGATTGCCTGCTGCAAATGTTCGCGCGCAGGATGGTCGTCGGATATTTTTTTCAACACTTCGCCGACAATCAAATTTTCGCGGTCACGGTTACTGAGATTGTCGTGTTCGTCGTGCCCCGGGTACATTTGTTTGTGCAACGGCAATGCCAGAGTAAGCATTTCACTGCGCACCGACAAAAGCTCCGCTTCAGCGTCAGCCAAGACTTGCTCCGGTGTCAAATTCGTTTCCATGACCAGAGCAAATTTACGGGCATAGAATTTCCCGCCCAGGCGCCAGCTTTTAGATGCTGGTTTTTTGGCTAAGTCATCTTGCAACCATTTAGAAAAAGCCTGCAAGGAGGCAATCGCTGGCGGCGCCACTTGCTCGTATTCGTGCTTCAGTTTCGAGCCAGCAGGAATTTCTTCCAGTACCGTGTGTTCGATCAAATCGATGTTGCCTGCGTTGGCCTCGATTGCTCCTTTGATAAAAACTGGATCGGAGTCAGTCAGACATTCTTCCACTTGAGACAGGAAACGAGGGATCTGGCTGATTCTGGCAAGCACGTGACCGACACGTACTTCCTTATCGGCGTAATCAGCTGTTAGCGGTTGAAAAAGTGAGCCTCCAATTAGTTCGACTGGGGCCAAGGGATTGTGGTGATAGCTCTGAACCTGGTCGATATCGAATAAAGCTAAAGCGATCTGATCGTCGATCAAATGCCAGTCGGCTGCGTCTTGAGGCGCTAATGAGTGAACAGGCGTTTGCGTGTGAAATCGCTCTTGCCAGGCTAAGAAAAAGGCCCGTTGATGTTCTACGGCTGACAAACTGACGTCATCGAGAATAGCGTCGAGTTCGATAGTTTTACCGGTTTTTTCGTCCAAATGTTTGTGATATCCGGCTTGTGAAGCGGTGCTTGGTGACAGAGCCAGCGACTGCTTCATAAATTTGTCGCTTAACTCGGCAAATTTATCGACCGGTGAGCCAATGTCGGGAACGGCCGGCTTTTCCGCACTGGCATCAATTGCATCTGCCGGTGCCGATCTGAGCAATAAAAGTGCTAAAACGAGGGCGAACAACAACGCTCGAGACCTGTGTCCGAACGCACGTTTTTGCAACAATGTTCCTCCTAATCAATGGTTGGATGGCGATCGACAAAGATGTCGTCAAGCTTCAATTCACGCTTGATTTCTTTGACTTGTTCGTCGGTGAAGGTGTCGCCACTAATCTTGATTCGTTTAAGCAGGGGCATCTTTTTCAGCGATTTGATGCAGTTGGCAGTGATTCCGCAGCCCTGCAATTCTAGATATTCTACATTCGGCAATGCCGATATGTATTCCACGCCACGGTCTGTAACTTGCTTGTTAACGCCGATAAAAAGCTCGCCCAGATATTTGACGTTGCCGATGTTTTTCAAATCATCATCAGTCATTCCGGTATCCCACAGCTTTAAGACTTTCAGCTCAGTCGACCCTTTCAAAGCGTCGATGATTTTGCCAGGATGCCTAATCGCTGCGGCATGCAACCTTTGCAGCTGTTTCAAACATTTGAGGCGAGCTAAACCAGCGCCATCGCAGGAGCTATAAGTGACCCTCAAAAAAGTCAATTTGGGCACATTTGTCAGTTCATTCAAACCCTTATCAGAGATGGTTGTCTTCTCACAGCTCAATTCTTTGAGCTCGGTCCAATTGTTCAGATATGAAAGCGTCGCATCGCTGGCAGTTTCGACTGAGTCAAACACAACCGAGTCGATTTCATCTCGTCGAAATCTTTCAAAGATCTTGGGTCGGTCGCAACATTGATAACTCGGTTCAAAACGAATCGGCTGCCAACCCGGAATCAAAACATCACCCCGAGCCGGCAAGGATTTTTGCGGACCAAGTCGAATATTGCCCACTGAAAATTCGTTCGGAAATTGAAAAATACGCACTCTTCGACCCGCTGGGTCGCGGCAAATCGTAGAGAACTTTTCAGAATACTGAGCATCACGCCATTCTTCGTTTCTCTTAGTGAGAGCGCCAGTGTCGTAATACCACTTAAATTCTGGAGCAACTTCAGCTTCAACGGCCATTGCTTTAGTTGCAATGGCAGCCTCCGGTTTCTTATCGACACCTGGGTAGAATTTGCTGTTCTGCCAAAAAATAAACAGGAGAACGAGAAGCGCAGCGATTAGACCAAGCAAGATGCGAATGACGACCGATTCGCTTCTGTGGCTCGGCTTTTCTTCATGGGCTGGCAATGATGATGCTGGGGGCAGAGCGACTGCCACCAGCCGGCCGCCTTGTTGCAGCGATATGAGATCG
>CAJCHQ010000237.1 GCA_903970295.1 Bryobacterales bacterium | reverse complement strand
TTCGCCGTAAACCCCTGCGGCGAGAAGGTATAACCGGCACCCCGCATCACAAAGTTCAACGTGCTCGTCTGCGGCCAACATAGAGAAAACGTCATCAGACGTGTTTCTATTTTGTGCCACTGCGACTCTTACGGTCGGATGTACGTGCGTTGCCATTTTTTTCAAAGTCGATGGCCACGTATTTGGATTTTCGGCAACGCGTTCTTTCAGGGCAACCGATTCCTGGCTGGCAATCAGATCCAGCACCGCTCCTGGTGACTCCGGATGAACGGCGATCAACCATAGTACATGCATCGCTATGTAGTCAGACATTCTCGTCAGAGCACCGTTGGTACCCTCCGGCTCTTTCTCCTCGGCCAGCCAGGTCCACAGCAATCTGCGCAAAGATGTCTCGACGTGATCCGGCCAGCTCCATCTGAGCAAAAACCGGTATGGGAATTTTTCAGTGTCGAGTTCAGTCGACTGAATAAGATTTGCTGACATGTTTGTACCTTCGTCGAATTGACCTGTATCTTCGATATGCCCTCGGGGTGAGTGTTTTTGCACTCGGGGAAACCTATCAATTGATATGTGCTACCCCTGCTTGACCACCTCATTCGGGTCAGTATCGAGCCTTTTCATGGCTTTGATCATTTCCTCACCACAAGTGTCGACAGCCTTCCAGTAAGTGCGGTCGGCTCTCGTGGTGCAGGCATGTGCCCTCTTTCTAGTACTGATGCCGGTAAAATAAATGGACGCTGATTGGAACAATTTGTTGCCAAGTCTATTGCCCGAAGTTGTTAGCGCCGCTTGCCGGATCTGCGATTAACTGCCTGAGCCTGAGTGCCATTGCTATGCATGGGACGTCCGCGGTATAACTGAAATAACTGGTACGAGCAGGCTTAGAGGGTCTGTACTGCTAATTCTCTACAGAGGCGATCGGAAGGTATGCTGATCAGGATTCCCAACAATAAAATCGGAAGTTATGGCTTGAATTCCATCTCAAAGAAAATTTTTTCGGCACTGTTTTGTTTTTTTAGTCTGGGCATGAATGATGTCGCCCTGGCTCAAACTGAGGACGCAGCAGCAGCACCATCACCTACTCCACTGCCGACCAATACAGACGCAGCCAAGACGATCAAGGCGGCTGGCAGAACTGCTAAAAAGGCTGTCAAATCCGTAGGCGCGACGGTGAAAGTGGTTGGCACGAGGGCGGAGACGACCGTCAAGAAAGTCGGTACTAGTGCCGAAACCGGCGTGAAAAAGGTGGGGACCACGGCCCAGAAAACTGTAAAAAAAGTGGGTGGTGCGGCTGAGAAGACTCTAGTAAAACCGTCAGAGCCACCGGCTGCCGCAAAAACTCCTGACCAGCCACCGACGGCAAACTCTGCCGATCAAGAGGCCCAGACTAAATCGGCGGACGAGGCGAGCGCCAAACCGTCGGAAAAAGCCGATGCCAAAACGTCTGAGCCAGCTTCGGAAAAAGCTGCGGCTAAGGCTGGGGGAAAGAGCTTCAGCGGCAACATCTCATGGTATGGATCTAAATTCAATGGCAAAAAGACTGCTTCAGGCGAAATATTCGACATGAATAGAAAGACTGCGGCGCATCGCACACTGGCATTCTCTTCGAGGGTGATGGTCGAGGACCCGCGCACTGGTGGCTCTGTTGTCGTCAAAGTGAACGACCGCGGTCCATTCGTAAAATCTCGTGTAATGGACATTTCCCGCGGCGCTGCTACTAGCCTGGGCACGATCAATCGTGGCGTTTGCTATGTGGATTGTACGGTTCTCACCCATTAGCGATTGATTTCAATTTCGGTCTTATCTTCGATTTTTTCAGCACGCTTATCGAGCACGTCAGCTTCGGAATCACGATTTAGCTTTCGTAGCAAGATCGCGTAATTGCGCAAGCTGGCCCCGACTTGTGGGCTATTTGGCCCGAGCGCTTTTTCACGCATAGTTAACGACAGCTTGTAGAGAGGCTCAGCATCAGCATAATTGCCGTTCTCCCTGTAAAAGCGCGCCAAATTATTGAGATTATTGGCTTCAACAACGGGATCGAGGTTGGAGTTTTGTTTGCCTAAATCAACCGCTTCCCTAAATAGTGCTCCTGTATGTTGTTGATCGCCTTCTTCTCGATAGAGGAGGGCCAGATTGGTCATGTCGCCGCTAATATCATTACTGGGTACGTCGTTTTTTTTCGCGATATCCAGAGATTTCTTGGCGTAGTTAAGTGCCTCGGGTAAATTGCCTTTATCGCGGGCCAGGTTTGACAAATTACTTAAACTGATTCTGACCGTCGCGCCGCTTTCACCACCGGCCTTTTCTCTCAGCTCCAGAGCTTTTTTGTAAGCTGGTTCAGCTTGATCGTATTTTTCCTGCTGCAGATACAGATCGCCCAGACTGTCATAACTTCTTGCCAGATCTTCTGGGCTGCCACCGATGGCTGTGCGTATATCCAGGACTTTTCTGTACAACTGTTCCGACTGATCGAATTCTCCTAACTCGCGGTCTACCAGAGCCAGGTTGTTCAGGGCAATCGCCATGTTGGCAGTTTGGGCTCCGCCATCCTTTTCTGTGATCTCGACCACTTCCTTCAAGAGTGGTTGCGCCTCTTCGAACTCCCCTTTGTCCCTATGCAAATTAGCCATTTTGTTCAAGCTGATGGCACGATCTGCTGGAGAGCCGGTGTTTGTAGTGGACTCTGATCGAATTGCCAGCGCTCGCTTGAAATAATCGTGCGCTTCATCCATTTTGTTTTGACTTTCGCAAACACTGCCAAGATTATCCAGACATTTTGCTACAGCAGGATGTTTGGGACCATATGCTTTTTCCCAAATTGGCAACGACTTTTTGAGAAACTGCTCAGCATCAGCTGGTTTATTAGCCGCTATCATGATGCCCGCGAGACTGTTGAGAATGAGAGCATCTGCGGGATGATCCGGTCCATATTTTTTTTCAGTCAGCTTGAGGCTGCGTTCGTAGGTCGACTGAGCTAAATCAAGTTTATTTGTTTCTCGATAGACTAGCGCTAAATTATTCAGAGTGGGAATCAATGTTTCGCTGTCAGGAGAACTGTTTTTCTCTTTGACTTCAATGCTGCGCTTGAATGAAGATTCAGCATCGTCGTATTTCTTTTGCGCTTCATAGACGAGGCCTAAGTCATTCAGACTCGTGCCCAGATTAGCCGCACTGGTCCCCTCCGCTTCCTTAACAGCCGCAGAAAGACTGCTCTCCGCTTGTACGAAATCCTTTTTTTTGTATGCGTTCGTGCCGGCATCTTCTAGTTTTTGCCACGCACTCGTCTCCAGGGCGATGCTGGCTGACCAGTTGATGGTCGACACTATCGATGCGGTCGAAATAGCGATAATCGTTCTAGTAAAGATATGCATGGACTTCACCGTTTGCGTGTCTTTATTTTATCTCGCCGGCCATCAACATGCTACTTTGCCTTCAAACTGCGTGGGTGGGGCATAGAGTTTGCTTGTCATCGCTGCATGCCAGACCCGACTATGGGAATTTGAAAAGCATTAGGTGAACAAAAGTGAATGTACTTTACCAGTGTATCGAAAAGGAGCGAATTGGAAGCAATCGTCTTTTCTAGCTGACACCATATTCGGTGCGATAAAAAGTAGTCAGCGAATTAACGACTCTGAATTGCTCAATGCTGAGCAGTGGAAATGATGATCCCGATCCATGCTCAGTACGCTACACTGGGCACGGTGATTGGTCGTCACAACCTTCGATAGCTACTCTTTGCAGCAGTTATCAAAGGCTCTGAATACGCCAGTATCACTTTCCCTCTAGTTGCAAGGAGTATTAGATGTCCACCTACAAAATGACCGAAATCGTAGGCACCTCTTCGAAGAGTTTCGCTGACGCAGTACAAGAGGGTGTCAAGAGAGCCTCCAAGACTTTGCGCAATCTTGGCTGGTTTGAAGTTGTCGAACAAAGAGGCTTGATCAAAGAAGGTCAAGTGGCCGAATTTCAGGTTACGATCAAAGTCGGCTTCAAGCTGGAAGACTAATCGCGACCGAGATCAGGTTCCGAACAACCGATCGCCTGCGTCGCCTAGACCGGGCACGATATAGCCATTTTCATTCAAGCGCTCATCGATCGACGCAGTTGTGATCTTGAGGTCGGGAAACTTTTTGTGTACGCGCTCGATTCCCTCAGGCGATGCCACAAAACAAATCAATTGGATCGATTTGACCTTGAGCTTGGCGAACAATTCAATCGCTGCTGCGGCCGAGCCGCCTGTGGCGAGCATGGGATCGAGCACAAAGACTTTGCTTTCTGCCGGCAAACTGTCAGGCAGCTTTGCGTAGTATGAGATTGCTTCTAATGTAGTCTCGTCACGGCGCAGTCCGACGTGATAAACGCGCGCTGCGGGCAAAACTTTCTGAGCCGCTTCGGCCAGAATCAAGCCGGCGCGCAAAACCGGAGCAAGGATTACGTAATCAGTGAGAGCCACACCCTTGGCTGGTCCGACTGGGGTTTCCAGCGAGACTTCGCGAGTCGACAGATCAGACATCGCTTCATAGACCAGCAGCCGCGCCAGCTGTCCAGCTCGCAAGCGAAACTCGCTCGAGGGTGTGCGATGGTCTCTGATTTTCGTCAAGAGCTCTTGAATCAATGGATGATTAGCTACTTTGACACCTGTTTTGGCTGAAATCATATTCTAGAACCTCTCAAATCCGCCTCACCGCAGCCGGCGCCCAAGTGCCTTGCGAGCGCTTGCCTACGGTGCTACCAAGCCCGCCATCCGCTGAGCCTCCAACCTGGCCCATCGGTCGGCTTCAAGTATATCCTCTAGCGTCGGTTTAGAGACGGCATTGTGTTTGTCTAAGACGCGTTCAATGTGAGTTGCTATTTGACCGAAGGCGATCTGCTTTTCCAAAAACATTCCCACCACAATTTCGTTGGCGGCATTTAAAACGCAAGGCAGAGTATCTTCGTGACTGGCAATTTCTTTTGCGATACGCAGGCAGGGGAAACGCTTAAGATCAGGTTCTTCAAAGGTGAGTTTAGCGATCTCGACAAGATTTAAGCGAGGTACGCGATCGGAGTGCACACGCTGAGGATAAAAGATCGCGTAGTGGATCGGTAGTCGCATGTCGGGGACGCCCAGCTGACCGACAATCGAGCCGTCGATGAATTCGACTGCTGAATGCAAGATTGATTGTGGGTGAATAACGACTTTGATCTTAGTCGGTGGCAGATTGAAAAGCCAACGGGCTTCGATTATCTCCAATCCTTTATTCATCAGCGTTGCCGAGTCAATAGTGATCTTTCGACCCATCGACCAATTGGGATGTTTGAGAGCATCATCCACGGTGGCACTTGTGATTTGTTCCTCTGACCAGGTGCGAAATGGCCCGCCCGAACCAGTGAGAATCAATTGAGCGATTTGATCTCTTCGCTGTGCCATTGGTTGCGTATCAGCCAGCGCTTGAAAAATCGCCGAGTGTTCGCTATCGACCGGCACGATGTTAGCTTTATGCTTTTCTAGCAGCGGCAAGACGATACTGCCGGCGGCAACCATCGTTTCTTTGTTGGCCAGTGCGATTGTTTTTCCGGCTTTGATCGCTGCAATTGTCGGTTTCAGACCGAGAAAACCAACCACTCCGGTGACGACTGTTTCGGCCGATGGATATGATGCCACGATTTCCAGACCCTTGTCGCCAAATTCGATAACGAGATTTTTCGGCTTCTGTTTCAACAAAGTTGCGAGACGACTGGCGTCTTCAGGCGTCGGAACTGAGACGAACTCTGGTTCGAATTCTTCGATCTGTCTGGCTAATTTTTCCAAATTCTGGCTTCCGGCCGCCATAGCAACGACTCGCAGTTGATCACGATGCGAAGCGGCAATGTCAAGCGTTTGCTTGCCGATTGAACCTGTCGACCCGAGTAAGCTTATGTGTTTCAAAATACGCCGTTTGCTCTGCTACGGCTAGATCTTACTATGTCCGCTTGTGCGATCACTGTTTGGTCGTGGGAAGGGGAGGTTTGGCCGTGATCGACAATAATTGATCGAGAGATTCTT
>CAJCHQ010000236.1 GCA_903970295.1 Bryobacterales bacterium | reverse complement strand
AATGGTTAACGGATTTTCAGAAGCTCCACTTCGAAAATCAAAGTGGAATTGGGTGGGATGGCGCCTGGAAAGCCCTTGTCGCCATAAGCGAGTTTGGCAGGAACGATCAATTTGCGCTTGCCGCCGACTTGCATGGTGGCAACACCTTCATCCCAGCCTTTGATCACTTGACCCTGGCCGAGTACGAATTCAAATGGTTGTCCTCTATCCACAGAGCTGTCGAATTTTTTGCCGTCGACGAGCCAGCCTGTGTAATGCACAGATACGGTTTGCCCCTGACGCGGAGAGGTGCCAGAGCCGACTTTCTCATCTGTATATTGCAAACCTGACGGCGTCTTGACTGCGCCTGATGGAGCTTGTGCCATTAGTAACTTATCTCCCGTGCTTTTGTGTTTAAACGGAAAGGCTATTGATTCATTGCCCACTGTCATAAGACAGCTCAGCGCAGCAATGGCTGATAGGCAAAGACTGATTGATCGATTCTTCATAAATTTAGTGTTCTCGTAGTCCGAAACGAGCCGTAATTATATATCCCAAATGACCTATTGCGCTTTTCGCTCGGCCAGCAAAAGCTCAAATTTCTCTCCCCGCGGCATTCATGTAGAATAACCGGGGTCGGCAAGTCGAGCCTGATTACTGCGGGGCGCTTGCGAATGGCGCCGTTTGTGGCTCAATCTTTGCCAGAAATATGCGGGATATCGAGATATAAGAATGCCGGAAATTCGGCTGGTTGTAGTTGACGATCACAAAGAAACGCGGGAAGCCATTGTTCGCGAATTAGCATCCGGTGGAGTTATTCGTATCGTCGGCGAAGCGCAGACTTCCGACGAAGCCTTGAAGGTCTGTCGAGAACTATTGCCAGACCTGGTTCTGCTCGATCTGTATTTGCCTGGTCTGGTCGGCACGATTGACTTGATCAAGAAGCTGGTCGCTTTGCGCAATGTCAAGGTCGTGATGTTTGCCAGTCAGGGCAATCCCTCCGAGATTCAAGATTTGTTGGATGTTGGCGCGGTCGGATATATTCTCAAAACCGATCCGCCTGCACTGATTCGCATGGCCCTTTTGATGGTGTCGCGTGGTGCGAAGAATGTTCTCTCCCCTGGATTGCCGAGACATGTCACGCGCTTGACCGGGGACGAGCGACTGCTGCTTCGCCAAATCACCCAGCGGGGAAAGTTTGCCAAAGCCGCAGAGCGCATGGGACTGACGGAATCGGAAGTGGTCAGTCAGGCTTTTGAATTGTGCGTGAAACTCGATCTGGACGACACGGAAAAGCTGATCAAATGGGCGAAGAAGCACGGATTTGACAAGCGAACTCTGTGACTGCTACTTGACGTTGAAGAAGAAGCGCAGTATGAGCATGCCCGTGAGCGCGATGCCGAAAATAAGAAGCAGTAATTCGGTTGCGGAAAACGACTGCCGAACCAGGAGACCATCCGGTTCAACCGAACGCCAGTATCGATTGAGCCAATGTTGAACGAGAGCCACGGGCAAAACTGCAGTCAGATACAGAAGCGAGAACGCACCTGGTAATTTGATCATGGCGCTCGCTAGATACAGCAAAAGCATCAGCGCTATACCGGCTGTTAGGGCGTGTTTGCGAATCAACGATTCACTCCTCGGGTACAGTCTGGCAATGGTTCTGCAGATGAAAATGGTGACGAAAGCGCCGATGAATGGAAGAAAAGCGCCAATCGCCAGAACGATCGGCCAACAGCGTTTGATGTAGCGCAGTGCGTCAGCTTCGTGGATCGACAACTCTTTGCAGGGCAATTCCCCGGGCTCGGTCACAGCGCTCGCCCGCCTGGATAGATCGCGACAATTTTTATAAACCCAGAAAGGCAGATACCATCCTGCCGTCAAGATTGTCAGGACGAAGATGTGCCAAATGGGTTGGACACG
>CAJCHQ010000235.1 GCA_903970295.1 Bryobacterales bacterium | reverse complement strand
CGATACCAATTTCCGAATTGATTCAGCTGGCGGCGATCAAGATTGCGAACTCCACCGACTGTGTTGATATCAACAAATGAGGAGGGTGTTTTTACTCGCGCATTAAGTGGAATCTCGTGTGAGTACTGGTAGTTTCCATTGTTGACCAATAGTGGGCTTTCTGTTTCTGACCATGAACGCACTGCGACTCCCATTTTTTTAAGCTGCGGGACAAGAATTAGATCAACGTCGTCGTTTATCGCTTTAGCAGCGTCTTCTCTACTACTTCCACGGCTGGGTAACTGAGCCGTCCTGCGCAAGATTGACGATAACCCCTCTTTGAATTCGCCGAACTTAATCGGGTCTATGCCGGTCATACCAATGATCTTGCCTGGGAAATAATCGACCTCATCGGAAGTTAAACGACCGTCACGCAGTTGACGTTCGAACTGGACGTTCGGTAGTTGGTCGATGTGATCTATGCCTGGTGCTTTTGAAAGACTCCTTCTCACAGCTGTCGCGCGAGATGTTCGCACTTGTGTTTCCGGCAGACCACCCGCGAGCGAGCTGAGTTCTTCGGCACCGCTCGTGATATCAGATACAGGCTTGGAGAAACCAAAGGTGTGCCAATTGTGTGCTTCCTGCACGAAAAATTTTTCGCTCTCGCCCGCTGCCTCAAGAAGAGCAGATGCTTTCGGCAATATATTTTCGGTGACGTTTTTCAGTTTGCCGCGGCTTGCTATCAAGAGCGCCGCAGTTAGAGCTGTGCCAGCTATCTCTGGCGCGTTAGAGTAGATAGAACCGGCAATGCTTCGAATCCAAACCCTGGAGCTATCCGCTGTCGACAATTCTTCTTTCATGAGACTTTCGTTTACCCGAGAGCAATTGGCACAGGACCTCTGTTCAATGTTCGGATATGCGCATAACCAGAACGTGACGCCGAATGCGGCTAATACGAACTCTACGCTCAGGTTGAGCAAACAAATTTCGAAATTATATGCAAACTCAAGCGAATGTCTGTTCTCGTCGAATCGACGAATTAGAGCCATTCGCTGAATTGTATTTTTGCGAGTGCGGCCGTCTCACGACGACTCAACTTTGGTCAGGATTTTGGTAGCTCGCGTGTAGCAGAATCGCCTGATTACTCGTGGGGATAAACGCGGTGCACTTTATTATTGTCACCAACCCAATCCATCTCGCTGTATATAGATGTCGGATCTGCGCCCGGTTTAACTGCGCGATATAGGTCGAGGTCGGTGCCGTTACTGAAGGGCCAGTCGCTAGACTTCTGAAAAGTCAGCTCGGGAATATTATCATTTGGATGTTGTAAACGGTGCATGGCGTTCATGCCCTGAACCATGGTCAATATTTGCTCGCGCTCGGCTTGCGAATTGGTCATGCCCATAACTGAAGCGAGTATGTGGGTGTCCGGTTTCTCGGTCGCGCTGCCTTCGAGGAAATGCGTCATGCGATCGACGTCTACTGAGTGACCGCCTACGTTTATCTTATTTGGAGTCGGACAATCTGCACCCATTTGACACCCCCGGTAACATTGAGTCTGAGGTCCCTGGCTGCAACTCGGTGCTTATGCTTTTCGATGTCGCTGGCAGAGAAAGAGAGAGTTGTAGTGTGCCACCGGGAGCTGCCCCTGTCAGTGGGGAAATTACGAATCCACTATATTAAATTTGAGCGACACAGATGCATAAATTTGAGACTCACATCTTTGAATTTGATTTTCAGGCATACCCACTCGCTCAGCCAATTCTTTTTGAGTCCAGTGTTTAGCTATTCGGCAACTGACAAGCAAATCGGGAATTTGCGCGACGATTAACATTGGCGACGGTAACGTCTTTTTTCCAGCAGCTAAATCATCGTAATCTTGCACACCCTTCTCTAATTGCTTGATCTGTTGTTCGATGCCAAACTTTTCTTCCTCAAGCAACCAATCCGGAGCGGCATTGGTTGACGCTCTAGATGCTCGTTTTGTCAAACAGCTGGGGTTTATCGGCTTTCCAAAACCAAACACGTACCGGCAAGACTTTATTCCGTCCAACTTATTTCTCTCTGCCCGGTTCCCAGCGCCGGCACCTTGTAGGTGTGGAACTGCTTTTCCTGATCCACGATTTTGCCTTCTCGATTGAGAATAAACAGCTTTACTTGAACGCTTCGTTTTATTGGCATGGCAACGCAGAGGATGTATTCTTTGTTCGCCGAAAAGAGCACCGGTCCTGCGGCTTCTTGCCGAGTCATTTGCCCACTACCCAGCGATAAGACGTTGCCAGCAATGAACAGCTGCTCGTCCTCTGCCAGAGATGGCGGGTTCTTCACCTTGAATGTGATCGGGATCAGCCTATTCTCGACGATCTGAATGCCGGATTGATTCGAAGATAGACCTGCTCTTGTTACTACCCTTACTGGCAGCTTGCCGTAAATAAGTTTAGGAGCGGTAAATCTTATTCTCTCAGAAGACCAAGATTGAACGGAAACTGCTTTGTCGCCAATAAGCACTTTCCCCGGCTTGGCACCGAAGCCGCGACCGGTTATCGTCACCTTCAAGCCGCCGTTAACCACGAGCGGCCCCACGTTTGCGATCAACGGTTTAGCTTGTTCATCAGAAGCTTTTCGGCTCCAGATCGACACTGAATTGGCCGGCAGACTGAGCGCCATAATGCTTGCTGTAGATGCGTTTAGCTTGCCCGAAGTGGCGATATCGCTCATGGTGCCATGTTTATCTACGCGAACGCTGACGCCGTTCATCTTGCCTCCGAGGCTGTCATTCCATGCTCCTCCTGGCAATGATGTGATCGTCCCAGATAAAGTGATAGCCGTGTTTGCATTTTTATTGATGGCAGTGACCACTATGCTGTCGCCAAATCGTCTTTCGAAAACATATATGTCCTTTGTGACAGCAAGTGTCTTAGTGTCGCCGTAGGCAAAAGCTAGATTAGCTGAGCGCACAGAAGACAGTAGCTGGATCAATTTATAAGTCGATGATTCTTCCTCGAACTTCGACATCCATACTCTGTCGTAGGGGTCATCACCATTATTGGTATCGTCATGAAGGTTTTGCTCGGTTCCGTAAAGAATGTTTGGCGTACCACGGCACGTCATGAGCAAAGCCAGAGCCAATCGCAGCCGCGACTCGTCGTTCTTCAAGCTGAGAAATCGCGGCAAGTCGTGATTATCGATGAATGTGAACATGCCGTTCGGGTCGATTAGTTCGTGATTTTCTTTTTGAATGGTGCGGTCGACTTCAATGAAGCTGCCATCTTCTTTTACGAAAGCGTTTCGCATGGCAAAAGCGAGTGGGAAATCGAAAAGCGAAATTCCGCTTTTATTAGCGAATTTGATACCGTCTGGATAAACGGGATCATCGGTGCTGCCCACCCACCATTCAGCGACAACCAGATGGTCGCCATGGTTGTTCAGGTAGTTGGCCAGCGAATGTTCCCAGCCCCACGTTATGTCTTTTGCTGCATCGAGCCTTGTTGCATCCGCACCATGGTTCTGAACTTTGATCGCGGCTTCTTTGAGGTAGCAGTCGATGAAAGAATTTTCCTGATTTAGGTCAGCCAGATGCGAAAACGTGCCGTACTGGAGTTGAAAACGGTCGTTCCAGTCCGTGATTTCTGGGAGGTGGTGAAAATATTTGTTCTTGTCGAAATTTGGTTCGCATTTGAAGTGACCGTTGCCATAAAGCGCGCCGCGTTCGCCCTGGTCATATTGGTTGGTATGATTGGCTGGAAAATCGGTGATCACCTTGAGACCCATTGTGTGTGCCGTTTTAGTTAACTGGTCGAAGTCGTGCCAGGAATTGCTGCGATCGCCGAAATGCTCGTCGACTCGTTTGAAATCGCGGGCATGATAGCCATGATACGGAGTGAACCGCTGCCGTTGAGCGTTCGATGAGACCGTATTGACGTTGTCGATGATTGGAGAAATCCAGATTGCCGTAGCCCCAAGATTTTTGATGTACGAGAGTTTTGCGCGTATGCCGGCCAGGTCGCCGCCCCAATAAGCATGCCAATCGCTATGCGTGGGGTCAAACATGCCTTTGCTTTGAGGTGGGTCGTCATTGTCGGTGCGACCATTGCAAAACCTGTCAGTAACAATCTGATAGACGAAATCTTGTTTGAAGTCGGCTGCTCGAACGGGTACATCGGTCCAACTGCCGAGCAGAATGAGCGCTGCGAGCATGCCCGACAACCGGTTGAGCATCAAATATTGCATATCGGACCTTCACTCGAAGCCGAAAACCGCAATCTGCTGGCAGAAAGCAAGCCAGCCCAGACTTTGGTATTATCACATCATTCGGCCGATGTTCCATGAGCCCCAGGGATAGCGCGGTGCAGCTTCAGTGACAAGCGAAAAAGCGATCGGCATAAAAAAATTAGCATCGTTGCCAATGGGATTGCTCTTGTCTTTTTTGTTTGCGCTCCAATTACCGTCATCGTCGATTGCACAATCTGATGATTCGCTGAGAGTGAAGAGACCGACGTCCGGAACTGCTGCTTATCAGCCTCCACCACCGGCGGTGTCAGATTCTCGGACGCCCGACGATTCGAGTGGATCATCATCGAGTAATTACATGCCTCCGGCCGCGCCATCGCCAATGTATCGATCTCAGCCAAATGCTCCACTTTCCGGTGGCGTCCAGACATTTGGATCCGGCACGAACTTGGGGGCGCAATCAGGCAGCTTTCAAGCTGGTGCCGGTATGCAAGGCACTTTTCAATCAGGTGTCGGCATGCAAGCTGGCTCTGCCAGCGACGGTAGCCACATTCTCCAAGGAGGAGTAAGGCGCTTAGATTCCGGTGCTTCCGATCAGGGCAACAATCCACTGCAAGGTCAAGCTGGGACTGTCGACCGCAACCAGCCGCCACCGCTCGACGGGCATGTTCCGACCAATGTTCTGACTGGCGGTCTCACTCAAGTGGAACTCAAGCGCCTGAACGATCACGATATCGTCTTGCTGATCGATAAATCTGGTTCTATGGGTTCCAGAGATTGTCCGATGCCGAAGGGCAGCGCCATCAAATCAATCTTCACTATGGTTTTAGCTGGTCCGGCTGCGGCTGGCTGCAGCCGTTGGGACTGGTGTGGAATCGAAGCTGCCAACCTGGGCAAAGTAACAGCAGCTGGGTCGCCGCAGGGTCTGTCGGTGGTTTTGTTCGAGTCAATGTATCGAATTTATCCTCACGTGCCATGGGAAGATATCCCCAAGATCTTCAGGCAGAATGGTCCCAGTGGTGGCACCAACTTGGCTGCACCGCTGAACGCAGTTTTCAAAGACTATTTCGATCGTCGAAATATGGGTCGGACCAAACCTCTGGCTATAGGCATCATTACCGATGGTTGTCCTGATGATAAACGCCTGATTATCGACGAAATAATTGCAGCCAGCCGGGCGACTCGATATCCGAAGGAAGTTAGCATCACTTTTTTCCTGATTGGCAGCCACGATCCTGCCGGCGAGAGATTTGTCTGGGATCTTGATCATAATTTGCCTTCCTTTGGCGCTACTTACGATATCGTTAACGCCGTTCCTTTTTATCGCCTTACCCAAGAAGGTCTGCCCAAGGCGCTTGCCGATACGCTCGAGTGAGGGTAAGAGTGGGTTTTAGATATTTCCCCGAGCGCAGGCTCATTTCGAAAGCTCTTCTCCGCGACGTTCTTTTGGCATCGTCGCTCATTTTTTTGATCCCTGGTACTGTATTTGCGGACGAAGCGAAAGTGCCAAGCCAGCCGCTGCGTTCGTCGGTAACTTTAGTCTCGACCGACTTTCGCTCAACATATGCATCGAACACGGCAGCTCGCTTCTTTGCCGGGCCGTTACGAGCCGGCAGCGCCGAGCCGATTATCTTCTTGCCACCCCAGGGGCCAATTTATGATGCGAAGAATGCCTACCAGGTGCAACCCGTTTTCGGTCAAGCCTCACCTTCTGCTCCTGCACCGCTTTCTGTGTTCACCTTGCAAGACCTCTCTTTGTTAACGGAATCTGCCGAAGCGACATCAACGGTGGCAAACAAGGAGGTGCCGCTAGCGGTTTTGCCACCACTTATGGAGCATGAGTCAGCTAACGCAAGT
Source organism: Bryobacterales bacterium (assembly GCA_903970295.1). The sequence goes on along the minus strand of CAJCHQ010000235.1, from coordinate 1,639 downwards.
GCTCCAGACCAGACGTTGTCATCACCGGCGGTGCAAGCCTGGCAGTATGCATTGACTAAATCTGCACCGGCATATTTGAAAGTGAATGGGCTGGCGCCAGATACGGTGAATGCTGGATGGAATGGCTGGTACAGGCGAGTGGGCGAGGTAGTGAATAGCGAATTCGACAAAATAGTGACGGGCCCAGCGCAGTTGGAATTGAATTTTTATGTTCTAAATAGCGGTGGTATTTGCGTATCATTCATCAATGGCGAATCCATAAACACAAGCGGGCATCTTGAAGAGGGCTATAGTCCTGTGGCAGAAGACGTGATGAAACACGTTGCCGCTGCCCTTACGAACGAACAAGCTCTGGTCTTTCCGAAAGGGACGCACCGCTGCGCCGTAATTTTTCAAATGCTTTTGCGCAAGTCCGAAGACGAAGTAGAAGGCTATTCTCCAGGAAATACAGTCGACGGTGAAGTCGGTACGCCGCTATCCTTTTGAAATGAATTTGTCTAGCCGGTCAATTAGCTATTTAAGTTCTTCGGTCACTAAACGGCGCACTTCATTGCCATCGGCGACGCCCTTCAATTGCGCCATCGCTGCCTTCATCGCGCTGCCTTGATTGCGGCTTTCAGCAGGCAAATTCATGATGATATTTTGTACGATCGCCCGAATCTCGTCCTCGGTTTTCTGGGTTGGCATATAGGCAGCGAGGATATCGCGTTCTTTTATCTCCTTCTCGGCAAGTTCCGCTCTGCCGGCTTTGGTATATTCCTGGATCGAGTCGTTGCGCTGCTTCACTTGTTTTTGTACAGCCGCGACTTCTTCTTCGGCAGTCAAGTCTTTTCCCGTTTCGACCTTTTTGTAAGTCAGGGCCGAAATGACCGAGCGCAACGTGTCGATCTTGAGCTGATCGCGTTCTTTCATCGCCTCTTTCAGATCGGCTGAAATCTTTTCTTTTAGGCTCATGTTATCCTCTCTTTTATTTGAACTTGAAATTAGTTGGCGATCTCGACTGGTGCACTGATTTGAATTTTCTTGTCGGTTTTGGCTGGTGGCACAACGATCACGCTGGCATATTTCTCATCGCTGGCGGCTCCCTTCAAAGGTAGCTGCCAACTGGTAGCGCCATTGACGGTTTTTTCTTCAATCAATTTCGGAGAAGTGATTGGCACCGGTACTTTACGCCCAGCACCTTGATCGACAGGCTCAGCTCCTAGTTTCTTGCCTACGAAAAGTTTGACCTGTGAGCCTTCCGGGATATGTTGCAAATGCAATTTTTCTTTCTTTGCATCCACTTCGAGCAGTCCCGAAGTTACGGGCACAATTCTCGACGGCGGCGCAGCTCCGATTTGCTGGTGTTCTTTCAAATACTCTCTCATCACCACAGACATTTTTTCAGGATGATATTCCTTATCGGTAGCAGACTTGAAGTCGAACCCTTCGCCGCCGGTGAATGAGAAACTATTGATGGCGATTCGATATTTGCCTTCGAGCTTGAGCGGCTGCCATGTGCCATCTTTGTTTTGAGTGAGCACGAAAACGAGGCGATGACCTAGAGGTAAATTGCGGTCGTAGGCGATTTTCAGCCCGTGCTCATCGAGGAATCTTCCGCCCAGCCCTTCTTCAAAACTGTGCTCTAGAGCCTTGAGTA
>CAJCHQ010000234.1 GCA_903970295.1 Bryobacterales bacterium | reverse complement strand
ATCGGTTTGACCGGAGTGACGGCATCAGACAACATTTTAACCGGACCAGATGGTGTTCTTGGCGGCGCCGGATTTGCTTGAGTCGCCGGAGCACTGCCGTTTGCCGGCGGCGTCGCTGTCGCCGCAGCCGGAGGCGGGGATTGCAACTGAGCGGGAGGTGGAGATTGCAATTGACTTGGAGGCTGGGACTGTAATTGATCACGAGGCGAGCTGCCCTGTGCTCTTGCAGCCGTGACTGGCGCTGTGCCTTCTATGTGCCGGGGCACAACAGCATATAGATTTGGATCGGCTTGTTGCAGTTTCGCTTTTTGGGCATAGTCGGAGGTGATCGCGTCGCGGATTTTTTCCAAGCGATCTCTCAATAAGTCCATCGTCTGATAACGCTGCCCGGGGTCTTTGCTGAGCGACCTGAAGACTGCTTGCTCCAACATATCGGGCAATTGCAGTTGAGGACAAATTTCGGCAAAGTGCGGCGGTACCTCGTTGATATGTTTGAGCATCGATTGCAGCACGCCGTCAGATTGCATCGGGCTATGACCGGTCAGCGTCCGGTACATGACACAGCCAAGCGAATAAACATCCGATCTTTGATCGAGCTCGACGCCGCGGCACTGTTCGGGGCTCATATAAGCAGGACTGCCATGCACCTCGCCCGATTTGGTCAATTGCATGCCCTGACCGTCGGTTTGATTCATTAGCTTGGCAATGCTGAAATCGACGATTTTGACAAAATCTTTTTGGTTGTCGTAATCAATGAGCATGATATTGCTCGGCTTTATGTCCCGATGCAAAACATCGTGCTTATGAGCGTGCGAGAGGGCGGTGCAAGCCTGCATGAAGATGTTGATCGCGCGCAGCGGCTCGACGTGATTCTCGGCGAGAAGTACATCCTCCAGACTGGTACCGTCGAGATAATCCATGACCATAAACGGTTGTCCATCAGCCGAGATGCCGAAGTCGAAGATCGTCAAGATGTGCAAGTGGTTGAGCCTGCTGGCTGCCTGGGCTTCGAACTGGAAGCGCTTGAGGGCGTCTGCACTGGCAATCAGGTCTTCGTGCAAGAGTTTCACGGCGACGATTTTATTCATCATCCGCTGGCGAGCCTTGTAAACAGTGCCCATGCCACCACTGCCTATCACTTCGAGGATATCGTAGTTATCGTTCAGGATCGTGCCTACCCGGTTATCCTGCCCGACCGCTACCAGCACGGTCTGATCTTTGGGACAAACCCTAAGACAACCCGAATACTCTTCTCCGCAGACCAGGCACAACCTGTTCACGGCGTCCATCGCTATCACCCCTCCCGGCCCGGCTCACTTTGCTTCGAATTAACCACAATGCCCGAGCCATAGTAAGCGTCAGTACCATTATAGTCTAGGATTGGAGCACCTTCCCATCCACGAACTGCAAAAAAACATCAGCCAGCTCCCTGGCTTCATCGGCCGAGTGAGTAACATACAAAACCGGTATGCCAAGCCGCTTTTGCGTTCTTTTGATCAGCTCGGTCAAATCCTGTCGAGCCCTCAAATCCAGCGCGCTCAAGGGTTCGTCCAGGAGAAAAATCCTGGGGTTGGTGGCCAGGGCACGGGCCAACGCCACCCGTTGTTTTTGACCTCCCGAGATCTCGCTTATTTTTCGGTCGAGCAGATTTTCGATGTTCAGTAAGCCAGCCAATTCGGTCAATTTTTGTTGTTCGGAGTGCCTGCCATGTCGAGCCAGGGCGAAGGCAATATTGCGGCTCACGGTCATGTGCGGAAACAATGCTCCCTGCTGGAATACATAGCCGACCTGACGTTCTTGCGGCGAGCGATTTATGCCAGTCTGGCTGTCGAAAAATAATCTGGCACCTAATTTGATTTTACCTTTCTGAGGGCGGCGCAGACCGGCGATAGCGTCGAGGGTGGTGGTTTTGCCTGAACCAGACGGACCGAACAAAACTGTGATTCCTGGTTGGCAGCGAAAATCGGCGCAGATGTTTTGCCCGCCCGCCAGGCGAAGCTCGAATTTGACCTCGAGATGCCCGTCTGCGTCTACCATTTTCGTCCCAATTTGTAAGTGAGAATCAAAACTGCAAAAGAAAGAATCGAAAGCAGTGATACTAATCCCAGTGCCAGATTTTCTTGATTGCTTTGGACGGCATCATAGATAGCCAGTGGCATGGTTTGAGTTTTTTCCGGAATATTGCCGGCCAGCATGAGAGTGGCGCCGAACTCGCCGATCGCTCGGGCAAAAGTAAGAACCGCGCCTGCCACTAGCCCTTTTGCGGAGAGAGGCAAAGTGACGAATAGAAAAGTCTCCAATCGCGAACGTCCCAGTGTGTAGGCCACTTTTTCCAGATTCTGATCCACTGACTCAAAAGCACCACGTGCGGTGCTAATCATAATTGGGACGGCGACAAAAAAAGCTGCGATTACACAAGCCTGCCAGGTGAAAAGCGGCGTCCAGCCGCAGAGATCGAAAATCAATTTGCCGATTGGTCCGTGCCTTCCTAAAAGCTGGAGCAAGATAAAGCCGACAACTGTTGGTGGCAGAACGAAGGGCAGCATGCAGAGGGCATTGAGCAGATCTTTGCCGGCGAAATTCACACGGGCGAAGGCAAGACCCAGAGCAATGCCTGCGACTGCTGCCAAAGCCGTAGCAGTGAGAGCGACCGCAAAAGAAAGCATCAATGAGAAGTAGGGATCGATCACTGCCACGACCTCTGAAAATGACTCTCTTCGAAGGCCGAGTTCGAGGTGGGACTGAGAACCAAATCGATGAAAGGATTGGCCAGGGTCGCGTGAGTCGAGGCTTTCGGACTGGCGATTTCGTAGGCGATAGGCGTCGTCATTGTCTTGGCTACAACACAGGAAACATCGACCTTCCTGGACTGCGCGGCATCGGATTGGTAGACGAAGCCGGCGTCGACATTGCCGCTTTCGACGAAGGTCAAGACTTCGCGCACGTTTTGAAAATAAACGAGTTTGTCTTTGATCGACTTGTAAGTGTTTGATTTCTGCAATGCTTGTATCGCATAAGAACCAGCCGGGACGCTGCTCGGCGAGCCGACCGCAATGCGCTTGGCCTTGACTAGCTGGGCGATGTCAACGATTTGAGTTGTGCCCTTGGGAACAACGATGACTAATCTGTTGTAAGCGAAAATATGTGCACGCCCTGACAGTAAGTCATCTCTGGCAAGCTCAGACATCTCTTGCGTGCTGGCTGTGATCACAACGTCTACGGGCGCACCGTTGCGCACTTGCTGTACGATTGCACCCGAGCTGGCACAGTTGAGCACCACGTGTGTGCCCGGATGATCGCGTTCGAAAATAACTGCGACCTTTTGCAACGCCCCCTTCATGCTGATAGCGGCAGAGACGAGCAAGTCATCAGCGCGTGCAGAAGGAGGCGTCGAAAATTGCCAGATGGCTATAGACGCTGACACAATCATGGTCTTATAAGAGTGACCGATGATTGGAATCGACCTCAGTTGGCGTATTTAACCGAGCAACCGTAGGACTTGTTGGCTGCAGTCGCTATCTTTTTGCCGCTCAGGGCTTCGTCCAGCACCAATTTTACGTAGTTTTTAGCGACAGGAATATCTTCTGGATCCGGTGTTGGTTTGTCATCGATGGCACCGGCGTAGACAAGCTCCTGATCTTTGTTGATTACGTACATGTCGGGCGTTGTTTTGGCATCGTATTCTTTGCCCACTTTGCCGTCAGCATCGATTAAGTAAGCAGTCGATTTGAGGTGATGCTTTTCGATCTCAGAAGCCAATTCTTTGCCTTCGAAATAACCCTGCTTATCTTTGGCTGAAGAACAGATGGACAGCCAGATTACTCCTTTTTTCGTGTAGGCTTCCTGAAGCTTTTGCATGTTGCCGCTGCCATAGTGCTTTTTGACGAATGGGCAGCCGAAGTTCACCCACTCGAGAACAACCAGTTTGCCTTTATAGTCGCTCAATTTATGGGTTTTGCCTTCTGCATCAGTCAATGAAAAGTCGGGGGCTTGTTTGCCGACTAAGGCGGCTGCTGCTGGAGCGTCTTCTGCGAAAGTGACCTGCGGCAGAGTCGCGACCAATGCTACGGATGACACCAAAGACAGTGCCAGTGACATCAAAAGAGTACGTTTCA
>CAJCHQ010000233.1 GCA_903970295.1 Bryobacterales bacterium | reverse complement strand
ATGTGGCGGGATCGATAGGCTTGCGTGAGACGTACAAACGTAACTTTTCTACGCCTGGATGGTCGTCGAATTCAAAGTCTCCATCCGGGGGGATGACGATTTCCTTACCTCGTGTAATTTGATTCTGTGATTTATTATCGTCATCGGGAAAAAGTACGGTTTTTTGCCCACCGCTGCCGTTTCGCATAACGATGTAGGCATAACCGTCGATATTTGGTTTGAGGTGAAATCTCACCCGATCGCCGCTGTGAAATGCCGTCTTGTTGTTGGCTCTTCTGTAGCTCCCGCCGTCTTTGAGCTCAATGTAATATTCGATGCCCACATTGATCGCCGTGTCAGGTTTGAGAAGCTGGCGCTTGAACAAGTCTTTAACGGCGATCACATTCTCCTCATCCTCGGTCAAAGCAGGGGTGCGTGGCTCCTCAGTCTGGGCTGAGGCAGGGTAGAAATTTACTGTCGTGATCAAAGCGACCGTGAACATTGCTGCCAATAATTTCATCTTTTCCAGATACCTCCGGTGCAGGCCTATCAACAGCTTGGCAATTTCGTTTGTGGCACCCGCCACCTACTTATTGTAACTGTTTGCATCTAACTATTAGACTTAACTGTGCTGCTTTCCTTTTTAGAGGGGATTGTCCGGGGTTAACCTAGTTGCCTCTGCGGCTGGTTGATGGTAAGAAGTGTCTATGCCTCGCACTTGCCTTACATGTGGACTGGAAACAGAAGACGAAATCGACGTCTGTCCCGATGACGGCACGCCGATGAAAAGCAAAAGCCGAGATCCCTTGATCGGCACTATTTTTCTGAACAAATACGAAATTACTGATCTCCTCGGGCGAGGCGGCATGAGCGCCGTATACAAGGGGCGCCAGATGCTGATGGATCGGTGGGTGGCAATCAAAGTGCTGCGTACTGAACTAGTCCAAGATCAACTCAGCCTTAAACGGTTCCAGCAAGAATCCAAAGCTGCCAGCATGCTCAGCCATCCGAATGTGATTGGCGTGCATGACTTCGACGTAACCAGTGATGGCGTGCCTTATTTGATCATGGACTTTGTCGATGGCAGACCGGTCTCATCGATACTACGGCGGGAAGGGCCGATGCACCCCGCGCGTTGCGTTTTCCTTTTCTCCCAGGCGTGCAACGCCCTCGCGCATGCGCACAGCAAGGGAGTCGTGCACCGGGATATCAAACCCAGCAATTTGATGGTGATAGTCGACGCAGACGAAGTCGAATCACTCAAGCTTGTCGATTTTGGTATCGCTAAATTGTTGGAATTCAATAAAGACAAGCCGCGGTTAACGATGACCGGCGAAATTTTTGGCAGCCCCACTTACATGAGCCCGGAGCAATGTGGTGGCAAAGCCATCGATGTCCGTTCGGATGTTTATTCTCTCGGCTGTGTGATTTACGAATGTCTGATGGGTGAGCCACCAATTCGCGGCGAGACTTTGCTCGAAACAATTTTCAAGCACGTCAACGAGGCGCCCAAGCCTTTCAGTGAGGTGCGTCCCGATCTGAACCACATTCCCAAGGCTCTCGAAAAAGTCGTACTCAAGTCACTCGAGAAATCTCCGGATCGGCGTCATCAGACGATGACCGAATTCGAGAACGAGCTGAAAGCTTCTTACAGAGATTACATAAAAGAAGTGACACAGGCGAGAAATAAGCTTTCTGCTCAATCGAGTCAAGACGGCAATTCTCTTCCTGGTAATGCTGCAGTCGCGACAGGTGTGGCACTATCAGTGGTATCGTTTGCCGGGCAAGTAACTGACAAAAGTTTCGCCTGTTCTGGCTGTAATAAGCAAAATCCATTTGGTTTGCTTTATTGTCAATACTGTGGTGGAAAAGCCCACGATAGTGAGAGAACCGCGGTCAAACCTCAGCAAAAATGCAATAAATGCGGCGTTAGCGATAATTTGAATGCGCAATTTTGTGCAAAATGCGGTTCGGTTTTGCAGGAAAAATCGGTGCCCGGCGCACTTAAACCACAACCAAATGGTGGTGGGTTGATCAAAGCGCTGGCCGTATTCTGCCTGGTAGCGATTGTGGGTGCCGGGGTTTGGTGGTTGGGATTCCGTCCAGGCAGGCAAGCTCAGGCGGACGGCTCCGCGTCGTCGGTTAAAGAAGCGTCTACTATTGACTTAGTTAAGATTGATGCGACCCCACAAGCCGGCACCGCTCAAACGACCGACACGACTCAACCGAGCGGGGAGACTCAACCAACAGGAACAAGCGGGCCGGCTAGCACATCGCAGCCGGCTGCCACAACCCAGTTGAGCGGCGCCACTGAGCCAGCTGCGCTTAGCCCGCAGGCGCAGCCAACTCAGCTTTCGACAGTGCCGCCACCATTTAAGGGCGATACAAAAGAGACGCCAACTACCACCGAGAACCCAGCACCGGCTAAAATTCACGCCCTGGACAAACCCTGGATCGTCGTTCGCACGGTGGAAGCGGCCGTGGTCAACGGCAAATTTTCACGGACGACACGTAAAAACGACTTTAAGTTTTTGGACGGCAATAAAATTTATTACACAGTGCAGGCTCAGCCGGCGATACCATCGCCTTGCTACATCTACGCTCTGGATAAAGCCAAAACTCCAGCGAAAGTTATCTTTTTTTCGAAGAAACCTATATCTGCAGGACAAACTATTCCTATCTCAGATTCTCAGTCAATCGATAGCGTGGAGCCATTTATGCTCGACGACGGTCCTGCAGAAGACAACGTGATCATTATCGCCAGTCCGGCGCGGATTCCGTCCCTGGAGAAAAAATACTGCGGGCTGGTCTTTGACAAAGCGCTTGAATGTGTGGGTGCCAACCCTGATGGAGTGGCAGCATCGGAAAAAGACATTGGCGTGGGAGAGAACACGACACCCTCGCTTTCGTTGACGTATTTTACGACTTACCATAAACCAAAGTGAAGCGAAAGTGAAAACTGCCTGGTCGATTTGCACCGCCTGTGGTTTTTCTTGACTTCCTGGCGTCGATCCCGCAAGCCCTGCACTGGCCAGAAAAAAAACTGTCGAACGGAAGCGCCTTGAAAGTTATGTGAAAGATAGGTTTGCTATTGATAACACTTGAAAGCACATTACCAAAATGGAACTGGCTTCAAGAATGTTTCCGCGG
>CAJCHQ010000232.1 GCA_903970295.1 Bryobacterales bacterium | reverse complement strand
GGTTTCGTGCCAATACGCAAACCTGGCAAATTGCCTTACAAGGTCGAGAAGCTTGAGTACGCACTCGAGTACGGTAAAGACTGTATCGAGGTCCACTCTGATGCCGTTGACGCTGGACAGAAAGTAGTGATTATCGACGATCTTTTAGCGACTGGTGGCACCGCTGGTGCTGCGCAAAAGCTAATTGAAACAGTTGGTGGAAACGTTGTAGGCATCGGCTTCATCGTCGAGCTGGCATTTCTTGCCGGACGTGAAAAGTTGAAGACGAACGCTGATATTTTCTCGCTCATCAGTTATTGAGTTTGAATCGAGCGTTGGCTGTTTTAGATTTGCCGACAATTGAAGGTTTGCTGCAGACGCGTTCAATTGGGCGTCCGGTCAACTTTGCTAATGAACTTTGGGAGAGCATCGACTCGACCAACACGCGTGCCAGAGATTTAGCCGCACAGGGCGCTCCTATGGGGACTCTTGTGCTTGCGCGTAAACAGACTGCAGGTCGGGGGCGGCTTGGTCGAGCCTGGGAATCTCCTCAAGACACGGGAATCTATATGAGTCTCGTACTGCGCTCTGGGGATGTTCCGGCCCATGCAATTCCTTTGCTTACGATAGCCGCCGGAGTTGCTATCGCAGAAGCCGTGGAACAATCCACTGGCGTCAAAATCGGGTTGAAGTGGGTTAACGATCTCATCTGCGATGGCTGTAAGGTTGGCGGCATTTTGGCGGAGGCATCAGGTGGCAAGTCACCGTATGTGGTGCTGGGCATGGGCGTGAACGTCAAACTTGAAAAGGAAAATATGCCCGAAGAACTTCAAGGGAAAGTGACATCACTGCATCTTCATGCGGCCACTCCGCCAGATCCTAATCTGATTGTGGCAGCGATCTGTTCTCGACTTGAAGCTTTGTGGAATGACCTGGAGGTTGGTCTGGCGCCGGTTGTTCTGGAACGTTGGAAAAATCGTTCCCTAACGATCGGTGAGCGCGTAAGAGCGACAGTTGCGGAAAAAACTATTGAAGGTAAAGCAGTGGATGTCACCGAAAGTGGTGCCCTGAAAGTGCAACAAGATGATGGAAAGATTGTTGAACTATCTGCCGGTGAAATACAGATCCGCAGAGCAGATGGAGCCTACTGTTAAACAGTCGAACTAAAAAAACGCGCCGCTTGCCTGTTTCGGCTTTGCGGCGCGTTCGTTCATTTGGCTGAGAATTCGCGAGTAAGCTCTAAACTCAAGATAACAGTTTGCACTCGATGATGCGTGATGCACCATGCGCACGACTGATTACCTATTTCGCGAGTGTTCCGTGGGCAATATTGGTCGTAATCTCTTTAGGACCTTCGAGCAATTTGTGAATTGGGCACTTGTCTGCAATGCTTCGCAGTGATGCAACTTGCTCTTCGGTCAGGTTCCCGCTCACCTTGATTTCGCGCGAGATCTTATTGACCTTACCGGGACCATTCGGATTTTCAACTTCTTCGTGAGTCAGGTCTACTGAAACATCTTCAAGATCCCAACCTTTCTTTCTCGCATACATCTGAAGCGTTATCGATGTGCATGCGCCCAGGGAACCCAGTAGCAATTCATGTGGATCTGGTCCTGTTTCTTCTCCGCCCTTTTCTTTCGGGATGTCCATGATCCAGGAATGCTTCCCGGCTTTTACGTCCTGTTTGTAATTGTCTTTGCTTTTCGCTTTAACGGTCACTTGTGACATATTATTCGCTCCGATTTTCTTCGCTTCGGCTTTGTCTTTGAACTCAGACACGCCTGTCTGATCAGTTAGTGTATCAAGTCGGTGAACGACACCCTCGGTTAGTAAAGCTATCTTCAGAATTGGAATGTGACTAATCTTCAGTTACCAGACAGATACGTAACAGTCTGTCTTTGATTCGATGGCTGAATCCTAATTTGTGCCAAGATTTAGAAGAACACTCATACGGGAGCCCGATGTCGTCTCCGATACTCTACAGCCGTGAATTGCTAGCTCAGCGTTATCACACCTGGAATCGCTTGTCTGGAGCGACATCTCTGCTGCGTCCCTGCCTGACGCTCTCGCTGTGCTTGCTTTTCAGTTGTTGCAGTCAATCAGTTCAATCCAAGAACATATTTGAACTGCTTGGCTTTAAGCATTCGGTAGTGGATACGATGGCTTCGAAAGAAACGAGTTTAGCGAATTCTGGCGCAAGCGATGGAGCCAAAACAGCCAGACCCTACAAGTATGTTTCTTGCCAGATTTTGATAAATGCTCCTGTCGATGTCGTGTGGCGAACCGTGCATGTCGAACGTGATTCAGCGCCCGATCTGATTTCGAATAACCTTCTTGAAAGTTCTGGAAGTCACACTATTTTTGAACAAAAGTGGAATGTTATTCCGTTATTGTCTAGAACAACTTGTGTCATCGATGAGGTTGATTACCCGAACACGCGCATAGACTACAAGCTACTCAAATCCGACGAGTTTAAAGTGATGGAAGGTAGCTGGCTGTTCACTCCTACGCAGGATGGTCATGCGACAATGCTCGAACTCACAGCCCACCTGGAGCCTCGGAGGCGTGACCCCGTTGTGTTTCTGAACGCTGTTGCGAAAAGAAAAATGTCTAAGCGATTAGCTCACGTCAAAAAGCTTGCTGAGGAAACTAAATCTGAGATGAAAGTCAAAGCTACCGTGCTTTAGTTCGGTAGGTCTTTGGTCGTGTTGTTCCACAAGCGAGGATTTAGCGAGGCGCCTTTCGCCGAGCGCTGGTCTGAGCTGCGCCTCAAATGCCACCGTGAGCTGGAAACGTTGATACAAGCAGGTATGTCGATGAAAGAACAACTGCTATGTTCACCACTATATAGATCATATCGGCGAAGCGGAAGCGACCACGAAAATACCACATGGTTGTGAAAGGTCCACGATATGGCGAGATATTTGCGCTCTTCAAGAACCGTTCCTTGTTGGATGAGAAGTCTACGTTTGACGTGTTGTCGTTGGTATTAGCAGTGCCTGTGATGCTTGCGTCGCTACCATTTACAGATTTCTCCTGCTGAACTTTTTCTTCCAACGCGTGCAACGCCACATATCCACGCTGCGTTTTCTTTTCAAAGGTGGAAAGCAAAAAGACCGGACAATAGCCAAGTAAAATTGAAAATACACAACCTATCTGTAGCGCAGTGAGAATGCTGCTAGAGATGTAGGTTTTGGTGGTGAACAATGACCACATCACGCCCCAGAGAAGCATCGTGGAGATCAAGACAGCGCAGGTCAGCTTGAAAATCATAGAACTCAGTCGTTCGAGTTCTTGAGAAATTTTGTTCAGGCGTACGACAATGTCTTCAGCAGTTTCTGTTTTGGTATCCGCGATAGACTGAGTCATTCCTTACCTATTTATGTTCGTCAATTTGATTTGCCGTCGTCTGTCGCGCTGGGCGTA
>CAJCHQ010000231.1 GCA_903970295.1 Bryobacterales bacterium | reverse complement strand
CCACCAACTCCGGCAGCAGCTCCCCTCTCGCGCCTCCGGATGCCCCCAGGCGACCGCCACTTCCGCCCGCTGACAGCGCCGTCAACTTGCCGCCGGTAGGCGATGTCAAAATCAAGCCCTCTCTCTCATGGCGAGCAAAGGCCTGTAAGTTGGCCATGCAGCCCGACGGAGACAGCACTGACACCAGGCATCCAGCGCAGATAATGAACGGCTCGGTCGAAGACTCTCTCAATGCACTAACTCAGGCCTGCCAAGCTAAAGGCGCACAAATGCTCGGCAAGAGCCTCCCGTCAGGACAGCTGGGCGCCCGGGTCGGCGATGCCACTGCCGGTCGCTATGTGATTTTTTTCGTGGCAAAAAAACTCAGCGAAGATCGCACCCTCGTTAAGGCCGGTATGGATCCAGAATCTCGCTCTTCGAAAGCAACAATCATGCAAGAGCTGCTCACCCAAGCAGCATCTATTGTGGACGGAAAGGGGATGATGTGACTTCCAGCGGACAACATATTTTGCCTTTCACACTCGGCATTACCGGCACCATCGGCAGTGGCAAATCACTGGTCGGAAAATTGCTCGAGGAAGAAAATATACCTGTGCTCGACTCGGACAAAGTTGTGCATCTCCTCTTAGATAGCGACCCGGCGGTCATCAATGCCATCGAAAAGCGATTCGGTCGGTCGGTTCTTTCTGAAAAAGCTCAAGCGCTACCAGTAGTGAACAGGGCAGCACTCGGAGAATGCGTATTCAATGACGAACAAGCTCGCAAAGACCTGGAGGGCATCGTGCATCCGGCCACGATCGCTTACTGTCAAAACTGGTCGAGTTCGCAAGCAGCTGAGCTTGTAGCACTCTTGGTGCCGCTTCTCTTCGAAGCCGGGCAAAGTAAGCGCTACAACGAAATCTGGACCGTCACCTGCGATCCCGCTTTACTGCGCGAGCGCCTGCAAGCAAGGAATGGCTTTACTGACGCCGAAATGGATAAGAGACTGGCAGCCCAACTCAGCCAGAAGGAAAAAGCTGCAAAAGCAGACCGTGTCATCGACAACAGCGGCACAATCGAAGCTACGCGGCAGCAAGTGCGCGAATGCTTGGCTGCCTGCCGCGAAAATTCAAAACTCCGCAATAGCGAATAAATACTTCAATCCGTTTAATCAATCTCACAAGTGGCTTAAGCTTGTAGCTGACAATTAGTAGGACAAGCTGCAGTTACGAGGTGAGACCAAGAATGACGACGCGTGAAAAAAGCCAGAAAAATAATGGTGCGGAAAATAAATTTCGTTTGCCGCGGAGTGTTTGGCCTAAGCATTACGAAATCAGCCTGACACCAGATCTTCAAAAGTTCACCTTTTCTGGTTCTGAAACGATCGAAATCGACGTGCGCGAAGCTGTCAGTCAAATTGTTCTCAATTCTCGAGAACTCGAAATCCAGGAAGTGACTGTGACGCAGGCGGGCAAATCCCCGCTCAAAGGCAAGGTCACTCTCGACGAGGATTCCGATCTGGCTACAATCGATTTCACCGATACTTTGGCGGCAGGCTCGTGGAAGCTTTCATTGCACTTCAGTGGCATTCACAACGATAAACTGAAAGGCTTTTATCGATCTACATGGACTGCTAAAGACGGTGAGAAGCACCCGATCGTCACGACGCAGTTCGAATCGACTGATGCACGTCGTTGCTTTCCTTGCTTCGATGAACCGGAATTCAAAGCGACATTCGAATGCGAATTGATCGTCGATGAAAACTTAACTGCAATTTCCAACACACGCATTCTTTCCGAAACACCGATCGCCTCTTCCCAGGCTGGGGGTAAGCCAAAGAAATCGGTTAAATTCGCGAAAACACAAATCCCCCTTTCGAGTTATTTGGTCGCTTTCGTCGTCGGCGAATTTGTCAGCACCGAGCCGGTTACAGTCAATGGCGTCGAAGTCCGGATCTGGACAGTGCCCGGTAAAGAACATCTGACAAAATTTGCCGTCGAATGCGCAACTAAAGCCGTTGCTTATTATGAAAAACGCAACGAAAGCAAATATCCCGGCGACATCATCAACGAAGTTGCCATTCCTGATTTTTCAGCCGGCGCCATGGAAAATTGGGGCTGCATCACCTACCGAGAGACAGCTCTGCTCTGCGATCTAGAGACTGCAACACACGGTGAGAAGAAGCGCGTAGCTGAAGTGATTTTCCACGAGCACGGACACATGGACTTTGGTGACAAAGTAACGATGCGTTGGTGGAATGGCTTGTGGTTGAACGAATCTTTCGCCACCCACGGCGAATGTCAGGCGGTCAGCGAATTGTGGCCCGATTGGAATATCTGGGAAGAATTCGCCATTTCGCGTGGCGCCGCAATGCGTCTGGATGGGCTTAACAGCACTCATCCGATCGAGTGTCCGGTCAATCATCCTGATGAAGTTGCCGAATTATTCGATTTGATCTCGTATCAAAAAGGCTGCTCCGTTCTCTATCAGATTCAACAATTCATGGGTGATGAAGTCTTCCGACAAGGCGTCGCTGCCTACATTGCCAAGCACGCCTACGGCAATACAGAGACACATGACTTGTGGGATGCTCTCGAAGAGTCGGCTCGCAAAAACCACCTCGATATTCCTGTGCGCAAAATCATGGACGCCTGGGTATTCATATCCGGACACCCCGTGGTTTCGGTCGAAGAAGGTAAGAAGCCCGGAACGATCGAACTCAGTCAGCAACTTTTCAAGTTCTTGCCGGAAGGTAATGAGAAGCAGACCTGGCCGATTCCCGTGACGATTGCTGTAAAGCATGCAGATGGCAAGATTGAAGAGAAGAAAATCGTATTCGAAGATAAATCCGCGTCATATCCTGTCGAAGAAGGATATCAATGGGTGAAGGTAAACGCCGGTGGTTCCGGATTCTATCGCGCTCGCTATGCCGGCTCCCTCATGCAAAAACTGACCGATAACATTCAAGAGAATCTATCGATCGTCGAACGCTTCAATCTCGTCAACGACACCTGGTCGGGCGTCCGTGCCGGAATCATTGCTACTTCAGATTACCTCGAGATGGTCAAAAAGTTCTCGGGCGAAACAGATCCAAATGTTTGGGCAATTATTTTGGGCTCATTGCGCTCTCTTGATTTGTTGCTCACAGGCGAAGCGCGCAGCGCTCTTCGCCGCCAGATAGCCAATCTCGTCAAACCTGCGTTCGAGAGACTGGGTTATGACGGCAAAAAGAACGAGTCGGTTCAGGACAAAGAATTGAGAGCTTCCCTCTTGAGCGTGCTCGGTACAATCGGGGAAGAAGAACAGGCTCGCAGCAAGGCGCATGAATTATTTGACTCTTGGAAACGTGACAACACCTCCATTGACAGCAATTTATTGCCGGCCCTCGTCAGCATTCTCGCTTACAACGGCGACAAAACTAGATACGACGAGTTTTTCGATCTATTCAAGAATGCCAAGACCCCGCAGGAGGAGCAGCGCTTCCTCCAGGCCCTGACCGCTTTCCGAGATCTCAATCTGCTCAATCGGTCGATCGAATTGATCCTCAGTGAGAATGTGCGTGCACAGGACGCTCCGTATATATTCGGTAGCCTTCTTCGCAATGAAATCTGCGGCGAAACTGCCTGGAA
>CAJCHQ010000230.1 GCA_903970295.1 Bryobacterales bacterium | reverse complement strand
CGCGCTGTCCGCTCATAACTTACCGGGCGTGCATTACGACATCGATCCTGTGCGACCCTGATCAAGGTCCATGTGTAAGGGACCTCATCTTCTCCTTCCGGTGGAAATCCTGGGGGACCGTCTAATGGCAGATATCCTTTGTCATGGTCAGAACCATCGTGTTGCGCGCATAATACTGGCGCCGCAGATGAGCAAAATATCGCTGCCAGAAGTGAAGTTGACAGAATTTGCAAATTTTGGTAGCCGTGACCTTTTCACAGTCTTCCTGAATGATGTAGGTAGCGAAGCGCAAATTACATCGATGTTGATGGGCACTGCGCTTAAACCCCAGTACGCGAATATAAGCTATTCCAAGCCCGACACTCCGTGGGCTTGCACCGCCCACGGTTCCGCCACGGAGGCAACAGAAAGCTGTTGCCTCCGTGGCGGTTAATTTAAGTCTGAATTGAGTAATTACAAATTGGACTAAAACCTTGAAACAAAATTATTGACAGATGCTTGGCGAAGACTAAAAGTGACAAGACGAGACGGATCAGATGTTCCGCCTCGTCGAAGTATTCTGAGGTCAATCTTGCTTTAGACGCGCAATTCGCTCAAACAGTCAACGCACCAGTGTTTGTACGTCTTCGGGTTGAAGTACCATCCATCCATTGACGACGACTCGTTCAGGTCTCCTGCGTGAAGCGCCCATTCATTGGGTTCTGGTCGATTACTCTGTCGGATCTGTTCAAACAAATCGCCGCAAACATCGCACTGGATCGTAAACATCGTTCTGATCATGCTCTAATTTACTCCTCAATTCATCTCGCGTTCGTCAATTACTTGTTTGACCAAACGCTGATCGATTTTGCCGTCGCCAGCCTTCAACAAACAACTAGCGGCGATGTTGTTCACCTCTCTTGGAATACCGCCTGAAGCCTCGTAAATTAGTTTCAACGCACCATCTGTTAAAAGATCTGGCGCCGCATCGATTGCCAGCAGGCGGTGCTTGATATAAGCAATACACTCCTCTTGGCTAAAGCCTTCCAATGCATACCGATACCGAATGCGCTGGTTAAGCGCCACAAATAGTGGTTCTCTCAAACGATGTCGCAATGAAAGTTGCCCAGCCAAAATGATTGCTACCGGTGACGATTGATCGAAGTCGCTATTTGTCAAAAGACGTAGGTCTTCCAGCGTCGCATCGCCCAGCAAATGAGCTTCGTCAATCACGGCCAGAACCTGCCTACCGCCCAAAGTTTCGTTTTCTTGCAAATGTTGACTCAGTTGCAGCGCCAATTGATGTCGCCACTGGCTGGGCTTTAGACCAAGACTTTGTGCGAAACGGCGAAATAGATTTGTACCGTGCTGATCCTGACCTAAATAAATCACTTGATATAGATTCGCTGGAAGCCCGCGCACAAATGTCCTGATAGCTGTCGTTTTGCCCATGCCGGCTTGACCAGTCACCATCGCAATCGTCCTTTCTTTCACCGCACATTCAAGTAACTTTGCAATTTCCTGATATTGCTTGTATACAAATGGTTCTTCCAATACAAGCGCCTTGCCGAATGGCACCGGAAGCTGTCCCGGTGGTAGCGTCGCATCTTTCATCGTTAACTCCTTTGTTTGTTTAGTTGTTGTTCAAGTGAATGGAAATAAAAACGCAAATGCATGTCTTTCCCTTTGGTGCTTACTGCAAGGTCAAGCGCTACTTCTGCTGATTTAGCCACTATCGGCGCATTCAACAAGAAAAACTTCGCAATCTCGACACTTTCTAATTCTGAAAATTCGCGGATAAGCGTTTTGCTGAGCAGCTCCACCAACGCTGCCTGCGTTAAGTAAGTGCGGTCGCTCGGTCCCTCCTGAGCCATTGCCTGTGCACGTTTTGAACGACCAGTCAGCTTCTCTCGATAGATCTTCGAACCTTCATATGCAACGCCAGCTTCTTCTTTCTCGCTCTTGGGCTTGCGACTGAAATCAATTTGCGTTTGTACCGTCACTTCCTTGGCCTGCTGCACAAGTTGCCCGTGCTGCCAAATCTCCACATGCTCTCGCTCACCTGCTGCAAATCGAACGCTTACTCGCGCACCAGCTAGTCGTGCATCTGCTTGATAGTATTTGTTGTCCAAACGAATCGTGCCGGTGCGAACATTTACTGTGCGCTCAATTTCCAACATCAAAGCCCGCGCAAGCTCGTTTACCGTCACTCGCTGCACCTTCTCTTCATCCTGGCGCCAGCGCTCAAAAGGAGTCAAACCATCCAAACCTTCATGCTCTTTGTTGTGGTACTTTTCCTCCAGCCACGCAAAGAAAAATTGATTCAACTCTTCCAACGTCCTCAAACCAGCATGATTAGCTTCACTCATGAAACGACTGCGAAAATTGCCGATTTTTCGCTCGACTTTTCCCTTGCCCTGCGGCCGATAACTCTGGCAAAACGAGACCTTGATGCCAAGCCGTCCACAAAATACTGTCATCGTTGTCGAGTGGTAGGTCCAAGCATTGTCACAAAGCAGCCGCTCAGGCTTGCCATGGCTTAAAAGCGCTTTGCGGAAACTGTCGACTAAACTCGGCAACTGTTCATCAAAGTAAAATGCCGCATACGTACACACGCGTGTGCAATCATCAATGAAAGTAATTAACTTCGTCTTGCGTACTCGCTTGGGATTAACTGGGTCCGGCAACCAGACTCCATGCGCTGTGTCGGCTTGCCACAGAACGTTCGCCTGCTTTTGCCCCCATCGCTGAAACGTTCCTCGCTCTTGTTTGGGCTTGCATTTGAATACGCCGTGCTTGTTCAACTGCTGGTTTAAAGTGCTTGCAGAAAATTTGGCTGTATCAATACCGCTTTCCTGCAGCATGTCGATGATCTGTGGCACACTGCGAGAACTCAGCTCTCGACGTAATTTTTCTGCTTGATTGAGAACCTCTTCTGGAATCGCTCGGCACGTCCCTAAAGTTTTTCTGTTGCCGTCAATTAGACCATCAAAGCCATTCTTGCGGAATCGAGCTATCCACTCTCTCAAAGCTCTGCCGCTAACACGCTTCGATGTGCCATCTGGGAATTCGAATTCGTGCCCGAGAATTCGCGCTCGCTCCCCTTGCTTTTCCGCTTTGCTCAAACGGCTGTCTAACAGCGACGATATCACGCTGTATCTAAACGCCGCCCACATTGTTCGTTTGTTGTGTTCCATTTCCGATTACTCTTGCCAGTCAGTATCGGAACTCTACAAAACCCCATCAATTAACGTGTTACGCCCTCTGTTGGGCTGACAACTTCAACTTTCGACCGCTCAAAATAGCCCGACATACTGACGTTGTTTGCAAAAAGTAACAGTGCAACCATTCAACCGCTGAAGCTTCTGCCCCGCCGCAACACAGGCTGCTTAACATCAGCAGTCTCAGCAAAGAATCGAGCGCCAATCGCTTCTCTGTCGTAAAAGCTTTCGCACGATTGGGACAAACAATCTCGTTCTCGCACACCAATTCTCGATTTGCTGAGGTGGCAACACGCTGCACATACAGATGCAACACCCTTGCTTGGCTCGCCAGCCTCTTAACCCAGCGGAAAATTTGCACATGCGATGGTCTTGGACCTTCGTCGTCTTTTACTATTTCAACTGCTGCCGTTTCTTCCGCCAAACCACGGTATGAGAATTCGCAACCTGCATACTGCTGCACAACATCTCCTACCGCTTTCGCACTGAAGGTTACGTATGGAATCAGAAAATCAAACAAGCATGAAACGACTAGTCCGCAGTGTTTGCACAAAAATCTCTCAATCGGAATCACCACCGAAAGTTCTTCCTCACGCGCAGTTCTGTCGTAGCCTGTGTGTCTCCAAAAACAATTCGACCTTCGGCACTTCTCGTTCTGGCAACGCTCTGGACGCTCTACCTTTATCGACTGCTGGTTCTTGACGTAATCTGCTAACGAATTTATTCCAATTAAATGTACAATCTGAATCATGTCATTTAGCCCTCTTCTTGGTTTTGCAATTTAGAAGTTAAGCTGAATGACCCTGATCTGCCTACCGGCAGATCAGGCTTTTTCTTTTTTAATCTGGCAGCGATATTTTGCGCATCGCATCACTTTAGCGGCGCTGGATCTATGCGCGTAACAGGCAAAAAGGTGTATGAGGCAAGGTGGGATAGCATTGGACCATTCGAGATGATTGTCCAAGGCAGAACCAAACATCTTCAAGCTGAAGTGATCGGTTCAGATGTGACTGAAAATGTAGAGACGGAAGGGATTTTCTTCATTTGTTTCGTGGCTCTTCTCGATGTAGAACCGTATGTGCTGCTTGAAGAGTTAAATTCTTGTCGTGAAACTGCCTTCAACAGTAGGCACATTGTCCGACAAATGAGATCGCTAAAAACCTGTTAACCCGATGCGCGGTTGAACGAGCTTGTTACGAGCCTCGCTCATTGAGCGGTGCACGAGCCTTGTCTTTTTGCGCGCCGCTATTAAACAGCTCCGGGCGGAGCTCTGTGAGACAATTATAGGCTCGACGATAACACAGACCCTCAATTGAATGAAGTACGAAA
>CAJCHQ010000229.1 GCA_903970295.1 Bryobacterales bacterium | reverse complement strand
CGCGTGGGATCGGCGAGGGCAAAAAATACCTGGCTGAGGTTGTCTTCTTGAATCTGCATTAAACCGTCAGGTTAATTAACTGCGTAGTTAAATATATGAGACGCAAGTCTACCTGTCAAGCTGGCAATGCTCGAAAAGTCTCAGAGCCGCTCGTCGGCGGCTTCCACAAGGAGAAGCCCGAAGCAAACGGCCAAAAAAAGAAGCGCCAGACTTGCTGATTTTAAACCATAAACGCATTGGTCGCCCGCTCTTGGGATTTGCCATCTGAGCTTAGCCGCGCTTGCTGCCAGACGAATTCTACAGTTATGCCAACTCGACCCTAGAACCGATTCCTGCGCCGACGCTGGTTCTGAAACTGCGGACGCGTAGGCGATCTAAAACCTGCGACCGGCGGACCGAGTTGTTCCGTTTTCATAACCTCACTTCGTTTGAACTGTTCGTCAAGTGTGGATTGAAGAGAAGCGACTTTTTCAGATATCTCACTTTCCGCAGTACCACTTGTCACCGACTTGTCGATCGCCTGGAACGCCGCAACATATGTATTTATGCCAATTCCCTTGTCGTTTGCCACCGCGATGCTGCCCAACAGCGCTTTGCGCTTATCCTCACATGGACCCGGGCTCACCGTTATGCCAAGTGTAGCGGCGAGCTGCTCGGCTTTTTCTGCAGCATTGAGATTTTTCGCATCACCACCATCTTGTTCTGCGCCCAGCGCTTTATTGTCCTGCATGTGAACAACTTCGCAACCGCCTGTCTCACCAACCCCATGTTTGAACTGCATGTCGAACACTATCTTCTTAGGCGGATGTTCGCTAACCGGAAATTCCCACACAGGATCCCGATTGAGACTGGTGACGGATCGCAGTGACGCGTCACGGAATCTCGTTTCGGCCCCTAAATCACGCTTGACGTCGGCAGCTGGGGAAAAGTCTACGATCTTGCAGTCCACATCGTGAGTTCTATACGCCGTAATCAAAACGATCGAATTGCCGGCACCGACAGTTGTTTGCTGTTTCCATTGTTCATAGATTGCGTGTGCCACTCGCTCATACCATTCGTCCCAGGTCGTGGGCGGAGCGACTTTTGCTTCAGGCAGTATCAACGCGGTCGCCTTTAACTGTGGCGCAGAGGGTGCCTGTTGCTGCGCGTCTATACGGTTCCCACTGACCTTGTGATTCGACCAGTTGATATTGGTATCTAGCGACGAAGAAAAACGCGGTTGCGCGACGATAGACGTGTTATAACCCGCTCCCCACGTCATTATCCCGTTGCTTGGAGTGAGTGTGTAATTCCAGCTTGGTGTCGCACGCGGCGTGAACATCGGTCGCGGTCGGAACGGCGGAGGCGGCGTCGCTCCCCATAGATAGGGAGGCTTGTAGGGTTGAACGAAATGCGGTTTTGCTGGGAAAAAAGGCACAAAAGATGCCGACCCAGATAAAGGCGGGCGCGAAGAGGCACTGCCACTGAGAGACGGCGGGGTATAGACTGAGCCAGAAAGCGAAGGCCGTGGCGTTGGTTGAGAAAGTGGAGCCGGTGGACGAGCAGGCGCGTCGAGCATCAATTTTACCGACTGTCGCATGCGCTCTTTGTCTTCAGCCGAGCCTTTGAGCATTGGGGTACTGCCCCCACCGCCAGCACCGAGCGAAGACGAATCCGCGCTGGTCGTATCGGCTCCAACAGGCACTGCCGGTGATACCGTCATTGCAAAAACTGTCAAAACCATCAGCTCAAAATAATGGAAGGAGCGATAGTTTTTGGTGGTTTGAAAGCTCCGCACTCGAAATCTCCAGAAGCTTATCTATTGATTTTACCTTGAAAGCGGCTCTGCTAACCGCCTCAATCGCCATTGTCCCACACGAGAAATGCCCCAGGCTCCTCCGTCGAGCCATGGCGCGAGAAATAGCTGCGAAATGTCCACAACTCGCTAAGCATGGCTGCATCCAATTCGAAATCGGTGCTGAGGCACAGATCAGTCACATCAGCGTAAACATTCGCCTGGGAAAGTGGCAGTCCGTAGGCTCCTTTTGCCCAATGAGGCGCAGGATTAGCATTCTCCTTGAGGCGAAAGCTCGTTACCTTCCAATTTTGAAAGTAACTCAACGGATTAACGTTGTTAAACGCCAAGAAGGCTTGCTCGCCAGACGCAATTGACGGCAGCCGAAAATAGTCTCCCAGAAAATTCTGCAAATAATCGAGAGTAGCCCGTTCGTATCCATGCTCGGATTCCATGGTGAAAACATGATCGCTAGCGTCCTGCATCGCCTCGATTCTTTCTAAACGCAAAAATCTAATCAGATCAGCAGGATCTTTTCGCGCCATGTCGCGGTTACTTTCGAGGCTGAGCGCGCATCCGAAAGTCGGTTGCTGGCTACAAGCCGTTCCGCCCGCTTGATGTTCGAGTTGAATCAGCCATCGCGGAAATTCCTTTTCGATCGACCAATACTTATATTCGGCATCGGCCAACTGATTTGGACTACTCAGCATCCACGATCGATAACCAATCACAATTGCCGGCAGTAGCGGCTTAGTAGCCATCACATGAAGCATCAAATTCTCCGCTTTCACAATCCACAAGAAACTGCCAAAATTTTCGCCAAAGTATCATATCGTCAAGTCATTCAGTCCTGCCCAACTAACTTTTTCGACGACGGGCGAATTTATACAATTCTGGTATCAATTCTAGGCACCTTGAATTTGGTGGTGATCCTGTTGAGGTTGTGGTAAGCGCGTGTCGTATTCGCATTCGCAGCATGGACCACCAAATTTGATAGAAAACCGCTTACAATAAGGGGCTCCAAACAGAAAAGATTGGACCTCAAACTCGTGCAACAAACGAAGAGTCGCATCGTAAATCCGCTGACAACGAAAGAAAAGGCCTTTTTTCAAGACCCGTATCCGTCACTTAGACGTTTGCGCGAAGAATCGCCGGTGTGGTGGAGTCGACAGTCTAAATATTGGCTGGTTAGCGATTATGAAAATGTGCAGATCGTTTTGCGAGATGAGAGTTTCGAAAAGCAGATTCAGAGGTGGAAGCATAATCCAAGTGTGTTTCTCGCAAGGTTTTTTCCACCGTTGAAAATGCTTCGGAACACTGTCTCCAATTGGTTGCTTAATTTGAATCCGCCAGACCATACGCGTGTGAGGGCGCTCGTGAGCAAGGCATTTTCTGCCCATGTCATTCGGACAATGATTCCCGAAATTGAAAATTTGGCCGAGATTCTTGTATCAGGATTATCCTCGAAAGCATCAAAAAATTCGTCAGTCGATTTGTTTGCCGAATTTGCTTATCCTTTCCCGCTAAGCGTAATTGGCTTGATTCTGGGCATCCCTATCGACGACTACAAGAAACTAAAGGAATGGACTAATCAAATAACTGGATTGATTGGCGGTCAGCGCGATCTAAAAAAATTGGTCGAGGCTGGTCTTGCTATGACTGATTTTGCAACTTACCTGCGTCCCCATATAGCCGAACGCCGGTCAAATCCTCGAGCCGACCTTCTATCGGTTCTTGTACAGGCGGAGGAGGAGGGTGATAGGCTCAATCTAGATGAGCTTGTCAGCACAGCCATTCTGATTCTGATTGCCGGATTTGATACCACGTCAAATTTGATCGGGAATGCAGTCGTCTCGCTCGATCGTTTTCCTGAACAAGCCGAGATATTCAAAAGTGATGTCGCCGGCATGGCAGATCAAGTTATTGCCGAGGTGCTGAGATTTGAAAGCCCGGCTCAGATCGCACCACGACTTGCATCCAGAGACTTTATTCTGGGTGGGCAGCAAATCGCAAACGGTGATCTACTCTGGGTTTTATTAGGCAGTGCCAATCGTGATCCGAAACAATTCGATAATCCAGATGCATTTGATATTCAGCGAAACCAAGCCAAAAATCTGGCTTTTGGAGACGGTATTCATCGATGTCCGGGCGCTTCGCTTGCGCAAACCGAAGGTACAATCGCGATTCGGGCTCTCTACAGGAAGTTTCCGCACCTTGCGCTGATCAAGCCGATCGAATTTAGAGAGCAATTCGGGCTACGCGGTGTAAAGAGCTTGCCTGCGAGCCTTGGAATGGGAACGTAACAAGATCTGCCAAACGCCAATAGTCAAGGGTTCTGACTGATCTTATCGAAGCGCCGAGCGGCGCTACTGAGTGGTCACCTCGGCTTTTGCCGGTTGATACGCCGTCGGTAGCGGCCTCTGTATTTGCTCATATTGAACTCCCCTAGCTTGCAGGATTGCCGCTGTTTTGAGCATGTGCTCTGCCATCTTGCGAGCACGAGGGTGCCGGCAATTGACCAGTTCTCTAATCGGCATCACGGCTGAAACGGCATGCGCTACCGAGAACTCGGAAACAAACGCTTTCAGCCCATGCCCCAAAGAGCGCTCTCTCATACAGCGGTAACCGATCAATTCAGCAGGGTTGATTTGCTCGAAACTGACGCCTGTTTTGCTGGTGATCACAGTTTGCATGCCAGGAGAAAGCACTAATGCGGTGTCACCGGCTTTAACTATAACTGACTTGAGATGTGTATCATCGAGATCGAACACTGCCAATCCATGGCGGAAAGACAAAATCAACACTACCGAATTGGCGCTGATATTCACTTGTCCATAAGTCGTGTGCACAACAGTGTCTGCCAATGGCGCGAAGACGACTGAACCTGCCTTCAGGCTCATATGCTTAGCACCACCAGCGGTGCGTTGGACCGAACCTGTCAGTGGCGTTCCTGCCTTCAACGGCAATTTGCCAATTGGGGAGGCTAATTCATCTTCCTCCTCCAGCTCTATCAATGTGGAAACGCTGCTCTTGATCTCAAAGTCGCCATCGGTGTTGAATGCTGCCGGTATTTTGCCCGTAACTAATTCGGTGTCTGAAAGCCAGTAAGCATCCGGCTTTCCACCGACACTGGCAGAATTGATAGACGTGGCCGACACCGCCGCATTCGCAGCCGATATCGCATTGGTGGCACCAAGAGCCGTGATGATCGAGGAGCCGTTGACTGCTGATATCAGTCCGCTATTCGAGGATAGATTGTTTCCGCTGGCATTAATACTGCTATTTATTACTGTCGTAACATCATCACGGTTGCTGCTCCCGGACTGAATTACTGGAAGCTCCTGCACACCAAGTGATAGCGCTGCTCTAACTTCAGTGCCGCCAGTATGTGCAGTATTTGTCACTGCTGCACTGTTCGGTATTAGCGAGGCGATTACAGTGGGCGCTGTCACCGAGCCGATCGGATCCGCAGTAATTGTTACTCCCGAGCCAAGCACGATCGCGGTAGCAGCTCTTGTGCCCGTGTCGAATTGAATATCATCACCTTTCAAATTGAGGGTTGCTGTCGGGGCCGGCACAGAGATACTGTTGGTGCCAAAAAATGCTGTTCCCGACGTCACCAAATTCACTGTGACGTTTGGCGGCTTCGTACCAGCCACGGCAGTCGGCACCGAAGCACCAATGATCACGTCAACTGGTCCGCCAGAGCCCGTTGTTTGCAGCGTTGAATTCGCCTGCACAACGATTTGGCCGCTGGCAGTGTTGGCCTCCCTGAAAAGAATTTGACCGTTATTCGCTGTCTCGGTGGCGCCCGAGTTGATCTGTAGCAGATTTCCTGCGCTCAAAATGTTTAGGAAACCGTTGTTTGCCGTTATCGAACCTAAGCTCAATGAACCATTCGATCCCAGCGAAAAAGATGTTCCTGCGGTCGAGTTTGTGACCACACTCGGGCTGAAATTGAAGTTGCCGAGGCTGACAATTCCTGCTCCAGTAGTTGTTACGCTGTTGGCGAAGTATCCCAGGAAAATGCCACCACTTGCGCCATTCAAGGTCAATGAATTGGCAGCAACGACGAAGCCCGCGCCGTTAGTCTGCCTAATCAAACCCGAACCATCGGTTCCCAATCCTACAGAGGCTGAGGAATTACCAATCTGTTGATTGAACACGATACTGCCATTGTTGCTTGCGGATAGAGAAATACCGGTCGCGGCTTGGAGTCCAGTGGTATTGATTGTCAAACCACCAGCGGAAACGAGACTGAATCCGCTCGCGGTGGTGGAATTCGTCAGCGTTACTCCACCCGGTTGCACATTGCTAATAACGTCTAACCCGCTGGAAGCAACTCCCAGGCTTACGGCGTTCGTCGCGAAGGGTGTAGCGATGGTGCCGATATTGGAAGTATTAATCAGATTGACTTGGGCTGCGGTGACCGTTCCGCTATTGAGATTCAAAAACGTACCGCTGCCGCTGGTGATCAGATTTATGATGCCGGATCCTGCGGTAGAATTTAGGTTGCCCCCGAGAGTAATATTACCTGGAGCGCCGAGCGAGCTGCTGCTCGTAATGGCAATATTGCCACTGTCCGTGAACGATCCGCCTGAGTTGTTAATGATGATGTTGCCGGTACCGGTATAAAGAAATCCGCCAGCTAGTGGATTGATATTGGCATTGAGTTGTTGTCCGCCGGCGAAGGTGTTTGTCAAATTAACCAAGCCATTTGCCTGA
Source organism: Bryobacterales bacterium (assembly GCA_903970295.1). The sequence continues at coordinate 628 of CAJCHQ010000229.1, read as the reverse complement.
TTAACGAAAACGGTCGGCGCATTGAGCGTAAGCCCAAGAGCACTGCTGCCGATAGTTCCACCCGAAGCAAGGTCAATGGTCGAACCGGCAAAAATGACTTGAGGAGTGGACGTATAGGTGATACTGCCACTGCTACTGCTACTGTTTAAGGTAATTTGACCCGCGCTCGATGGATCTATGATTTGTCCGCCAATTTGAATCGTACCGCCCTGCAAGCTCAAAGTATTGCTAGCAACGACGGCGTCACCGGTTTTAAGAGCATTACTGGCGGTGAAGTCGACGTCCTGACCAAAAATCAAACCAGTGCCGGGTCCACCTGTAGCAGTTGTGATTGTGTTGCCGAAAAGTTGGATGATATTGCCTTCGGTTTGAGTTACAGCGGAAATCGAGTTACCGGCACTTCCAGGAGCGGCTGGACCATTTGCACCCTGGGCACCACCGCCGCCACCACTGCCGCCCACGGCTAGACCTCCGCCAACTCCGATCGGGATGGATGTGTTGTATGTATTTGAGCTCCCTCCTTGATTGGCAGTGCCAGCCGTTCCGCTGACAGAGCCACCTCCACCGAAAGCTCCGCCGCCTCCGCCCGACAAGTTAGCCGACTCGTTGTCCCCTTGACCGCCGCCGC
>CAJCHQ010000228.1 GCA_903970295.1 Bryobacterales bacterium | reverse complement strand
CGCTCTTCCGATCTCCCATAAACCAAAAAACTGAAAAACCCAAAAACCAGACTTATAAGGCATAAGTTTCCCCGCAAAACGAAAGCCCCGAGTTGCCGAAGCATCAAGGGACTTTGTCTCGGACCTTACAAAGGATCTATGAAGGAACGTTGAAGCTGCCTTCGCCGATGTGAGGATAGATGTCCTCTTCCTCTTCCTCGTCTTCGGTCGGCATGGTGTGACCCTGGAAGCCAGTGCCTGCTGGTATCAGTCGACCGATGATGACGTTCTCCTTGAGACCACGCAACCAGTCTTTCTTGCCTTCAACTGCTGCTTCGGTGAGGATTCTTGTGGTTTCCTGGAATGAAGCGGCGGAGATGAAGCTTTCTGTATTCAAACTGGCTTTGGTGATACCCAGAAGAACCGCTGTATAGGTACATTCGCGTGTGCCAGCTTGCTTGCTCTTCTCGATTTCTTGATCGAGGTAGTAGCGCTCGAGCAATTCGCCCGGCAGCATGATTGTGTCGCCTGGCTCATCGACGCGTACTTTGCGGGTCATTTGTCTGACGATTACTTCGATGTGTTTGTCGGCGATTTCCACACCTTGCGAACGATACACCGACTGCACTTCGTCAACCAGATATTTCTGGGCCGCTTCGATGCCCATCAAGCGCACCACATCGTGCGGGTTGGGTGGACCATCGGTGAGAGCCTTTCCTGGTGTGATTTCTTCGGCATCTTCGACAATGACGTTCAATCCGGCTGGCACTGGAATTTCTTCCTCATTGCCTTCGCCATAGACGAGGAACAATCTGGTCATGTCGTCTTCTCGCTGCAGCCTGGCTTTGCCACCACGCTCGGCGAGAATCGCACATTCTTTGGGTTTGCGCGCTTCCAACAGTTCTTCTACGCGGGGCAGACCCTGAACGATATCGCCTGTCTTTTGTCTTTCGTAGACGAGCGTAGCGAGCAAGTCTCCGCGTTGCACCAGGGCACCGTCTTCGCTTTGCAGTTGGGTGTTGCCTGAGATCAGGTACGGTCGCCCTTTTCTCACAGTCACATCGCTACCATCAACTCCAGTGACTTGTCCCGAATGTGTCGCTTGCGAAGACTTGGAGATCGGATCGAGCGGTCGGAGCAGATCGCCTTCTTTGACGGTGACGGCACCTTTAGCTTTGTGGTGCACTTGCTGCTCATCGGTGATCAAGAGAATACGTCGTTCGTCAGACTTGGACAATTGCACGCGGGCGGCACCTTTCGTCAGCACTTGCGTGGTGGCGACACCTGATTTAGCGGGCACCATGTCTCCGTGCTGGACCGAGAGCAGGGTCACGTTTAAATCGTGATCGCGACGGAGGAGAATATTTTCCTGAACAACAATGTTCAAGTCTTCGTCGATTTCGACGATTCCCTTCAGTCCCATCAATTGTCCTTGCATTTGCAGAACAAGCGATGTTCTCGTCAATTGTGCGCCTTGCAAATGGCGGACCTTTTCGCGGTCGCGGAAAAGAAGCTGGGTGACTGAGCGCAAACTGATTTTTTCGTCAGTGGCTCTGTGTTTGAACTTCGTTTCCTTAGGTTCAATCCAATATTCTTCGACTGGTCTGACAAGCACTTGCGATGAGCCGTCTTCTTTTTCCAGAATGTTGATGATCTTGCGATCTTTGAACTTATGACCTTCGACTATCTCAGTGCCCGGCTCGACAATCTGCCCTTCCGGCACTTTTACTTCCGATGGATCGGCGATGTTGAAGAGGTCACCTGGACGAATGATCACTTCGTGAATGATGTCGTTGTCGGCGACGATTTCAACCACACCTTCCATGTGGGCAAAAACATCTTTCACCACTTCCTGACCGGCCGTGACGATTTCGCCTGATTCACTCATCTTCAAGCTGATGTCTTTGGAGATGAAGTGCACTTCTTCCGGCACGAAAAGAATCCGTCCGGCTTTGGTGACAACGCGGCGATCATCGATTTCGACACCGTCATAAATGATCTCGCCACCGGAGGCGACAACGTTGGTGCCGTCGTCGATCAATTCGGCGATGATCTTGCCGTTTTCCACAATTTCGTCTTTGACGACCTTCAATGTGTAGGCTTCTTTGCTCTTCGCCACGCGCCAGATGTTGGCTTGTTTCGATTGCTCGAGCTTGGCGTTGCCGGCACCGACGGACGAAATCACGACGTTGATTTCTTTACCTTTGGTCAGGCGGGTGATATTGGCATTCTTCTTGCCTTTGAGCGGTTCGGTTTCAATTTCCGGACCGAAGCGCACTTCGCCACCATATTCGGTGTTGATTGTGATTTCAGCCAGGACATCATTGGGATTCACATCTTGACCGTCTTTGACGACGACGTGAGCGCCTGAAGGCAAGTTGTATACGTCGCCTTCGAGTACCCAGATGATCCCGGCACGGTTAGCTGTGCGTGAGATGTTGCCCTGACGGTCACGCTTTTCGTCTGCCTGGAAGCCCGTGAACATAACCCGGCCCGAGATGTCGGCGGTAATGTCTTTGCTGGCGCGTTCGGTCAAATTCTTCTTCGAACCCGGCGGATCGTATTCAGCCAAAACTTGTCCGGCTGTCACTTCCGTCCCCGATTTGACGAGAATCAAGCTGCCGGTGGGCACATTCAGAGTCTGCTCTTTGCTGCCGGTCGCGATTTTCAAAACACCATCTTTGGTGGTTTGTTCGACGACGTCGCCGTAGGCTGTGCGCACTGAACGGCTCGCTACTTTGAACGAAACTTCGCCAGCTGCCGGAGCTTTCAATTGGGCACGGCTAGAACCACCGGCGACGGCACCGCCTGTGTGGAATGTTCTCATTGTCAGCTGTGTGCCTGGTTCACCGATTGACTGGGCGGCGATAATGCCTATCGCTTCACCGACGTCGACCAGGTGGTTGTTGGTCAACGACCAGCCGTAGCACTTCTGGCAAACGCCGTACTGGCTGTCGCAAGTCAGTGGTGAACGCACTTTCACGCGCGTCATTTTCTTCAATGTGTTTTCGATCTTTTCGGCGAGCACGCGGCTGACCAACTCGCCAGCTCGGGCGAGCACTTCGCCGGTTTCTTCATTGACCAGATCGACTGAAAGCGAGCGACCATAGATGCGCTCGGAAAGCCTGACCATGGCTTTGTCGCCTTCCATGATTGGCTGCATCATGATGCCGCGGCTGGTTTTGCAATCGATATCGCGAACGATTACATCCTGTGCGACGTCTACCAGACGTCTGGTCAAGTATCCCGAGTCGGCTGTCTTCAAGGCTGTATCTACCAAGCCCTTTCTGGCGCCATAACTAGAGATGATGTATTCGGTGACGTTCAGTCCTTCGCGGAAATTAGCTTTAATGGGCAAGTCGATGATCTGACCCTGAGAGTCTGCCATCAAGCCCCGCATGCCGACTAACTGACGGACCTGGGAGATGTTACCTCTGGCTCCAGAGAATGCCATCATATAGACGGGATTGAGACGGTCGAAGTTGTCGACCACTTCTTTGGTCAATTGGTCTGTAGTAGCGGACCATGTATCGATCACTTTGTTGTAGCGTTCGACTTCTGTAATCTCGCCTCGTTCATAGCGTCTTTGCGCTGATTCGATTTCTTTTTCGGCGGCGGAGATCAAACCACGCTTCGCTTCTGGAACGTCCAGATCATCAATCGAGATCGTCACACCAGCTTTGGTGGCAAATTGGAAACCCAAATCCTTGAGGGAGTTGGCTAGTTCTGCCGTTCTTGCTGTGCCATAGCGCTCGTAGACTTGCGAGAGCAATGCGCCCAGCTTTTTCTTGTCCACCGTGGTGTTGATGAATTCCAATATATCTTGCTTGTTTGTGCTGCTGACCATAGGTCCCTCTTACTTAGCTGACTGGTCTTGGATCTTTGACTTGAGCAAAGTTCTCTCTCGGTTTAAGTGTTTCGCTTGATTGACGTCTAATTGACCGTGGCGATCGCCTGTCTGACGACCTCGTTGAAGATGATTCGTCCTGGTGTGGTTTCGATCATCAAACCGTTGTAGTCGCGCACCTTGATGCGAGCGTGCAGATCGACTACTCCCGCTTCGTAGGCCGAGCGTGCGTCAGCCAGGCTGACGAAGCGCATGCCGGCGCCCCGGCAGACTGTCTTGTCGTCTGAGCCGGGCTTTTCGATCGTCAAATAATAGATACCGAGCACCATGTCTTGCGTAGGCGTAATCGTTGGCCTGCCAGTAGCCGGCAACAAGATGTTGTTCGAAGCCAGCATGAGCATGTGTGCTTCGGCTTGCGCTTCCACCGACAGAGGCACGTGCACAGCCATTTGGTCACCGTCGAAGTCGGCGTTGAATGCCGAACAAACCAAGGGGTGCAATTGAATTGCTCGACCTTCGACCAGAACCGGTTCGAAAGCCTGGATGCCCAGACGGTGTAGCGTCGGAGCGCGGTTGAGGAGAACAGGATGTCCTTGAATGACTTCCTCGAGGATTTCCCAAACCACTGCCGAGCCTTTTTCAATTTGCTTCTTGGCCGATTTGATGTTTTGCACGATCTGTCTTTCGATCAATTTATTGATCACGAAAGGCTTGAAAAGCTCGAGAGCCATTTCTCTGGGCAGACCGCATTGATGCAACTTCAACTGCGGACCGACGACGATCACTGAACGTCCCGAGTAGTCGACACGTTTTCCGAGCAGGTTCTGACGGAATCGGCCTTGTTTACCTTCGATGATGTTGGACAACGATTTGAGCGGGCGGTTGTTGGGACCGACCACGACGCGACCACGGCGACCGTTGTCGATCAAGGCATCAACAGCTTCTTGCAGCATGCGCTTTTCGTTGCGCACGATAATTTCCGGAGCGCCCATCTCCAAAAGACGAGCGAGACGGTTGTTGCGGTTGATCACCCGGCGATAGAGATCGTTCAAGTCGGATGTGGCGAAACGTCCTCCATCCAATTGCACCATTGGTCTCAAGTCTGGCGGCGTCACCGGCAGATTGTCGAGTACGACCCAGGTCGGATCGGTGTGCGAATTGATCAGAGCTTCGACCAGGCGCAAGCGCTTGATGATTTTCGCTCGCTTTTGCTGAGAACCAGTGGCGGCACCGAGTTCATCTCTCAGTTGATGGGAGAGTTCTTTCAGACCGGGCAGATCCAACAAGCGACCACGATCGTCTTTGTTGTCTGGTCTTTCATAAACTGGCTTGGCCAGCTCATGCAGCAATTGCTTGATCGCTTCGGCGCCTATCCCGACGTCGAACTGCAGATTGGGATCATCCAAACTCTTCTCGTATTCTTCTTCCGAGAGCAGTTGGTATTTGTGCAATTCAGGCGCGTTGCCGGCACTGGTGACGATGTAGGCATTGAAGTATACGACTTGTTCTAGATCGCGTAGAGGCAAGTCCAGAAGCAGACCGATGTAACTGGGGATGCCCTTCAAGAACCAGATATGGGTGACCGATGAGGCGAGCTTGATGTGACCCATGCGATGGCGTCTGACTTTGGAGTCAGTCACTTCGACACCGCAGCGCTCGCAAGTGATACCACGGTGACGTACGCGTTTGTACTTGCCGCAGTAGCACTCCCAATCTTTGGATGGCCCAAAGATGCGCTCGCAGAACAGCCCATCTTTTTCTGGCTTCAGCGTACGGTAGTTAATTGTCTCGGGTTTAGTTACTTCACCATGCGACCAACTCAAGATGCGCTCTGGTGATGCGATACCGATTTTGATGTAATCGAAGCGATCAATACTCGTAGGCATAATTACCTGAAAGACCTCCCACAGTATGGGGATGAACCCCATTGCTTGTTCTTATTTCGCGAATTGTTTGTGCGCGGATTGCTATTTAGCGCTCCGCTTGGCTTTTCTCCTCTACGCTCTCTCAGCGAGACTGCAAAAGCACTGGTGTCCGATGCCCGGTTTTTAGACGTCATCTGCTGGTTCATCAGCCTCGTCTTCATCAACGCCCAAACCGACGACGACATCATCGACGACATCATCGGAGTCGATATCGTCAGCGGCACTAATGACACCGCCGGCACCACCGACAGCGCCTATAACGAACGAACTTTCATCGGCGTCGCTGACTGCAAGTGCGGCCGATGGCACGACTGGCTGTCTCGAGAGTTCAGCCAGTTCGGATTCGATGCCGATCTCGCCAAACGGACTCAAGCGCCTAAGACCACGTGGGCGTGCTTCTTCTACCTCAGTCATCAAATCGACTTCCAGTTCGCCGCCTTCACGTGTGCGCTTGGCTACCGAGACGTCCAAACCGATCGATTGCAACTCTCGAACGAGCACTTTGAAGGACTCCGGAATACCGGGACGCTTCAAGTTCTCGCCTTTGACAATCGACTCGTACGCGCGCGAGCGCCCGTTCACATCATCTGATTTGATCGTCAGCATTTCTTGCAGAGAATAGGCACTGCCGAAAGCTTCCAGAGCCCAGCATTCCATTTCTCCCAATCTCTGACCGCCGAATTGAGCCTTTCCTCCCAGCGGTTGCTGGGTGACGAGACTGTACGGACCAGTCGAACGGGCGTGAATCTTATCGTCGACAAGGTGGACCAGCTTCATCATGTAGATTTTGCCGACCGTGACCGGATTGTCGAAAGCATCGCCGGAGCGGCCGTCATAGAGAGTGACTTTGCCGTTATCGCCGACCCAATCGAAACCAGTTTGCAATTTGCCTTTTTTGATCTCGTCGTGGACTAGAACCGAAGATGCTTCTTTGGCGTACATTTCGTCAAATGGTGGCACTTCATATCTCAAACCGGTGAGCATGGCAGCCAATCCGAGCAATGTCTCGAAAGTTTGACCGACGTTCATACGACTGGGTACACCCAGTGGATTGAGAACGATGTCAACCGGCGTGCCATCAGGCAAGAAGGGCATATCTTCGCAAGGCAGAATTTTAGCGACGATACCTTTGTTGCCATGTCGTCCGGCAACTTTGTCGCCGACCGAGATTTTGCGTTTTTGAGCGATGTAGACGCGCACCACTTTGTTAGCGACAGGCGGCAGCTCATCACCTTTTTCGCGATCGAAGACTTTCACGTCGACGACCCGACCGCCTTCACCATGTGGCACTCGCAGTGAGTTGTCACGGACGTCTCTGGCTTTTTCACCGAAGATGGCCCGCAACAATTTCTCTTCCGGAGGGTGTTCTGATTCGCCCTTCGGTGTGATCTTGCCAACCAGAATGTCATCCGGATAGACCCTGGAACCGACCCGGACAATGCCATTCTCGTCGAGGTGGCGCAACGATTCTTCCGAAACGTTAGGTACTTCCCGGGTGATTTCTTCCGGCCCTAATTTGGTCGAACGAGCATCGATCTCCAATTTTTCAATGTGGATCGAAGTCATCACTTCATCAAAGACCAACCGCTGGCTGATTAGAATCGCGTCTTCAAAGTTGTAACCTTCCCAGGGCATGAATGCGACGAGGAGGTTGCGACCGACTGCCAGTTCACCAGTATTGGTGGCAGCGCCGTCGGCGATGATCTGACCGGGCTTGACCGTATCGCCGACTTCGACAATGGGCTTTTGATTCAAGCAGGTGTCTTGATTGGAGCGCTGGAATTTACCTAGACGGTATTTGACCAGGCGCTTGTCCTTGGTGCGCACGTGAATGGCGTTGGCAGTGACATATTCGACCTTGCCATCAAGATCGGCAACCACCACCATGCCCGAGTCACGAGCCGATTGCTTTTCGATGCCGGTAGTCACCAGCGCGCGCTCGGTTTTGACCAGGGGCACTGATTGACGTTGCATGTTCGAACCCATCAGGGCGCGGTTGGCATCGTCGTGCTCCAAAAAGGGAATCAAAGCCGTTCCGACTGAGACAATCTGAATCGGGCTGACGCCGACATAGTCGACATGATCGGCCGTAGTTTCGATGAACTCAGCTTTGTAGCGTACTGGGATGAGTGGATGGACGAAGTCACCGTTGTCTTTGACCGGCACATCCCCTGGCGCCACGCGGTACTTGTCTTCCTCGTCGGCGGTCAGATAATGAATAGTTTCTGAGACTCTGCCGTTCTCTACCTTTCTATATGGCGTTTCAATGAAGCCATATTCGTTGACGCGGGCATGAGTTGCCAGTGAACCAATCAGACCGGCGTTGGGACCTTCTGGCGTTTCTACCGGGCAAATGCGCCCGTAGTGGCTGGGGTGAATGTCGCGGACTGCGAATCCAGCCCTTTCTCTCGATAATCCACCCGGTCCAAGAGCTGATAGACGGCGCTTGTGGGTGAGTTCGGCCAGGGGGTTGGTCTGGTCCATGAACTGAGACAACTGCGATGAACCGAAGAATTCTCTGATTGCTGCTACCAGAGGCTTGGTATTCAACAAGTTAGCTGGAGTCAACGTGTCTGCGTCTTGCAGAGTCATGCGCTCGCGCACGATTCTTTCCAGACGA
>CAJCHQ010000227.1 GCA_903970295.1 Bryobacterales bacterium | reverse complement strand
AATGCGTACGTCATTTTTATCCGTGAATCGCGGCTGCCACGATCATTCCAACAGCCAGGCACATTGCTCCGAGAACCACCGCCAGGGGCATATTTTTCTCAACCGCAATGTCTTTCCACAAATCGCCCGGTGTTAGCCAGTCGAATACGAGGCAGGAAAAAATCAAAATGAGAATTCCAATCCCTGAGTAAACGATTGCCGCGATTATCGGTTTAAGCGCAAAATATTGTTCCACCGATTGTTCCTCCCTTATTTGTGATAGTGCGCCCCGCCAACGGGCTTAGCTGATGTAGCGCCGGCCGGATCGACAATTTTCCAACCCCGCATAGTGGCGTAGATAAAAAGTATGCAGACAAGGCTTCCAGTAACTAGATAGAAATTTTTCATTGGTTGTACTCAGTCGAAAATGGGTTATTCACCGGTAACTTAGTCGGAACTAGCGGAACGATAAGGCGAAAAATCACTGTTGGACCAGCGTTGCACTTCGAATGTGCGCTGGTTGATCCAACATAAAGAGGGTACGATCGAGACAAAGAATAAACACCAGAAATAATTGGCGTATGTTGTCACGTCGCGTGAGACAAAAACTGTGTACTGTCTGGGGATGGTGTCTTTAAAGTCACCACTTTCGGTGTCCATGTTCAGATAATAATCACCGGCCGGCACCGACGAAATCAGAATGTCGTTTGTGCTGCCGCCCTCACTCCAGGCACCGTCTGAGTCCGTGCCGAAGTAATATTCGACGCTGCGTTCGAAATAGTACGAGTCGCCCGTTTTGTTGTTGACCAACTCTCCGGATACCCAGAACCATGAGTTGCTAACTGGTGCAGCGAATTCAACTTTGACATTAGCCATGTCTTTCTTCAATGTGAAAACTGGAGTTGTAAGATCGCTCGTTTTGCCGTTCGGAGAAAGCGGATAGTTGCCCGTGTAAACAGTCAGATTGCTTGCTGTGAATGCCTGTGCCACCTGAACGAATGTGAGGATAGCCACGAATACCAGCCATAATTGCGCGACTTTAATCCAGGTAGAGACTGCTTCGACTGGCTCGTTCGGTGCCACCCCCAGAGGCGGCGGCAAGTAATCCAATTTGAAAGCATTTTTGATTTCGTCGCGCGGAGTATATTCGGAAAGACTCCAGGTGATTTCGTTATCGTCACGTTCACGCGAAAGCATTTCCGGCGGGCAGATGTAGTCTGTCATCAGCACCTGGCTATCGACTGCTACCTGCCAGTAAAATTCTCCGATCACATAATCGACTTTCGCTTTGCCTCGATTGAAAATTCGGTACGATTTCTTATTCAAAATTGCTTGCGCCGCACGTTCATCATCAGGCTTGTCTTTGATTGGCGTGACGAAGCTCCAGTGCCCGTTGTCTTCCAGCAACCACCGGTAGCCGTAGTAGGGATTGAAAAGCAGATACTCCCGCCAGTCATATGAGCTGGCCATGTCTGAGCGCACCATGAAGCCAATTGCTTCCCAGGTTCTGCCTTTCAATTTGCCGCGCGTGCCCAGCGGGATCTGAGGTTTGTAGAGCGCTGTTTTGGCGAATGATTTAGCGAGAACTTTGTAATAAGGGTCGTTTGCATCAATCACTGAATGACATGATTCGCACACGACCGAAAGCGATTGTCCCGGGTAGCGAACAGTTACCGACGCACCGCAATTGGTGCAGTGAAAAGTTTTCACTCGCGGTTTTGCCGGCTTCGGCGGTTGATTGTCAGGCCGCTCCGACAGTGTTCCCGGATCTTGCCCCGGCTGCGGTGCGTGACTGTCTGGCTGCTCCGGATTTTCAGTCTCACCAGCCATCGATCGGCCTCAAATTCTTGAAATGAAAATTGTCGAAGTCCTCGTAGGTGCCAATAAAAAGACGTGTTTCTTTTTCGGCATATTCGATCGTCGCCATTTTCCTGTCTTCGCCGCTGAGATCGACGCTGGTCGACCTGCGCCCCTGCGCTGCCATCAACGGTAACTCCCCTTCAGAGTAAAGACAGCGAACTTCGCGTATGTCTTCGACTTCGAACCAACCCTCGTTGGCTAATTCGATCGGCGCCCCCGGCGTGATTTTGTCGCGCGGAGGAAGCTGGGCATCAGAGTCGAAACACATGCCGAGAAATCCTTGCGCCTCTGCCAACCAACCTACTTGATCGTGTGAAAAAAGGGCGTACCATTCGTTCCAGAATCCGTCAGAATAACCGATTTTCATGCGCCCCGCGAGTTCGAATGACTTGCCGTTATAAGTACCCTTGGTGCCCACCTGTAAAGGCGTCAAATCATCGCGCAAATCAGCGACCTTGCCGAGCACGGTCAAATCGACATCTTCTCGAACAAGGCTGGATTTGCAAAAGCTACATACAGCGAAGACAGAAGACTTCGATTGAAAATTGACAGCAGCCCCACAAGAAGGGCAGTTGATTGTGATCATTAAGAGATTCTCTTAAGAAGCTCGGCTTTCTTGTTGTCGAATTCCTGTTGGGTGATCACCCCTTTTTCCAAAAGCCCATGCAGTTTGTCGAGGGCTTGATAAGGGTCTTCGCCACTTTCGACTTTGGCTGACTGCGGTGCTAGCGATTGAGCAAATGTCTGACCGATGATCGCACCGGCGCCCAGTCCAACACCAGCCGAAGCCAGTCCGCCCGAATTCTCAGCAGCCGCGGAGATGCTGTCTGCTGCCTGAAAAGTTGCATATTTGTGCAAATCGCCGACCAAATTCATCTGCGATTGCTTGTCCAGATATGCTTGCAATTCTTCAGGCAGAGTGACGCTCTGCACGAGGAAACTATTGATCTTCAAACCGTAGTTGAAGAACGCCATGTCGAGTTCAGACTTAAGCTGATCGGAGAATTTTTGTTGATTGCCTGCCAGATCGAGGAAGGGCACTTCGCCTTGACCTAATTTAGTGGCGATCGAGGTGATGATCAGGGAGCGCAGTTGCCCATCGAGATCGCCGGTGGTGTAGATCTCGCGGGAGCCGCTTATTTTTTGATAGAACGTCGCCGGTTCGTCGATTTTGTAAGAGAAAGTGCCGTGGGCGCGCAATCTGATTACACCGTATTCTTTGTCGCGCAAACTGATGGGCGTTTGCGTTCCCCAGCGCTGATCGATTTGTTCGCGTGTAGAGAAAAAATAGACTTCCGATTTGAATGGCGATTTGAACGCTTTGTCCCAATTTAAAAGATTAGTCAGAATCGGCAAAGTTTGCGTGGTCAAAGTGTATCGACCGGGGCTGAAAACGTCGGCTATGCTGCCTTCATTTACAAAAACCGCCATTTGCGATTCGCGCACAGTCAACTGGGCGCCGTGTTTGATTTCTCGATCGGCGGTGGGAAAGCGGTAGGCAAGGACTCCGTCTTGATCTTCGGTCCAATCGATAACTTCAATAAACTGCTTCTTGAAAAGTTCAAACATTTGTCCGCACTCCCGCTTTTGCCGTTGGAAAGGACTCCGAGATAATATACAGCTTATCAATAACCGATGTTTGACCCTCGAGACCTTTAGCATTTTATCCACTAGGGGATAATAATCAGGTACCTTAAAACGGATCGGTCGGTTCACCTTCCATCCCGAAACGCTTCGATGACAACCGGAACGACAGGCAAAGTAATTGTTAATCCAGATTCGACCGGTGGTCGAACCATCGAGCTCGACGATGGCGAGGTTCTGGCTA
>CAJCHQ010000226.1 GCA_903970295.1 Bryobacterales bacterium | reverse complement strand
GTCAATTTCTACAACAAGCGCTGGTATGAATATACAGGAACGACCCTTGAGAGCATGCAAGGTTGGGGCTGGCAAGCTGTTCATGATCCGAGTTTTTTGCCCAGCGTAACACAACGATGGATGCATTCTCTGAAGACGCAGACACCGTTTGAAATGGAGTTTCCTTTAAAAGGCAAGTCTGGAGAGTTTCGTTGGTTTCTGACGCGAGTAATTCCATACAAAGACAATCGAGGAAAGCTTATTCGGTGGATTGGGATAAGTACCGACATAGATGATAGAAAGCAAGCTGAGGCAGAGGTTTTGCAGCGGCAAATGCAGTTAGAGACGATGTCGGAGGTGATTCCACAAATTGTTTGGACCGCCAACGCCGATGGATTTCTCGATTACTACAACAGTCGATGGGTCGAATATACAGGTCTCAGTCTGGAAGAAACAAAAGGCTGGGGATGGAAGCCAGTGTTGCATCCTGATGACCTGCAGAACTGTGTCGATAGATGGACTGAGACTGTGAAGACCGGCGAGCGTTTTGAAATTGAATATCGATTTCGACGCGCCGATGGCATCTACCGCTGGCATTTGGGACTGGCTATGGCTGTCAAAGAAGACAACGGGCGCGTGATCAAATGGGTAGGAAGTTGTACCGACATACACGAACAAAAAGAGCGATCTGAGTCGCTTGAGCAGGTGGTTCAAGCAAGAACTCTAGAACTTAATCAGCTAGCAAATGAATTGGCACGCTCAAACAAAGAGCTAGAACAATTTGCTTATGTTGCCTCGCACGATTTGCAGGAGCCGCTGCGCACTGTCATAAGTTTTTGCGAATTACTTGCCAAGAAAAATTGTGGAGCTCTCGATCCCGATTCGACGAAATATCTTGATGTCATTCTTGAAAGTAGTGCCAGAATGCAGCAGCTCATTAAAGATCTTTTGCTCTACGCGAGACTGCAAAGTCAGGGTAACACTCTACAGCCGATCGATCTTGGACTTTGTCTCAATCAAGCAATACGAGCGCTTAATGCTGCAATACTGGAGTCGGGTGCCAGGATTACCTACGATGCACTGCCCACTCTTATGGGCGATGCTACGCAAATTTCACTGCTTTTTCAAAACCTGATCGCGAACGCTATAAAGTTTCGCCGCGACGAACCACCCCAGATACATATCGGAGCCTCTCAAGAAGGTTCAGAGTGGAGGATTTCTTGTACCGATAATGGTATAGGAATAAAAATGGAGTACGCAGAACGAATATTCGTTATTTTTCAACGACTGCATAAAAGGAACAAATTTGAAGGAACAGGGATCGGCTTGGCCGTATGCAAGCGGATCGTCGAGCGCCATGGGGGCGACATTACCGTGAACTCAAGTCCAGGTAAAGGCTCAACCTTCACCGTTACGCTCAAAGGATAAACCAGTGTCAAGATGCCTCGATATCGTGCTTGTCGAAGACAACCCAACGGATGTCTATTTGATGCAGGAAACCCTGAGAGAGGCAGGGGTTGAATATCAAATGAAGGTGCTGGAAGACGGGGAAGAGGCGATTGAATATTTTTCTTCGCTGGCGGCGGCGCCAGAACTGAGGCCGCATCTGATAATTCTGGATTTGAATCTGCCCAAGAAAGATGGACATGACGTCTTGTTCTGCATACGAAGCATCGCTAATTTAGACAAGTTGCTTATTGTGGTACTGACCACATCTGAAAATCCGGAAGACAAAAAGAGAGTACTCGCGCAAAATGCTGTCTATTTAGTAAAGCCAGCTAATTTAGGCAACATGTCTTCGATCCTAGAAGCTACGGAAGTAGCGTACAGTGACAACAGTATTCAGCAACTGGCGTTTGATATTGAACAAGCTGGCCATCTTTCAACGAAGAAAATTTCCAAAATGTTACTAGTAGAAGACAACCCACATGATTCCCTCCTCGTTCAAGAGTTACTCAAAGACTCGAACATGGCAGATTGCGAATTGAAAACTGCTGAGGATCTCGTTTCAGCATTGGAGGCGCTAGCTACGCTGCAAATAGACATAATTTTGGCCGACCTGGGTCTTCCTGATGCTCAAGGGCTCGAGGCTCTTACAAGCCTCTTAAGGGCTGCCGCCGGAACTCCACTTATTGTTCTTACCGGACTCGATGACGCGGCTTTGGCCGAAGAGGCGGTCGTGCAAGGCGCCCAGGATTATCTCGTAAAAGGACAAGTTGACGCTCGAAGTCTTGTTAAGTCAGTCCGCTATGCTGTTACTAGAAAACGGGCAGAAGAACTAGCCCGCATGACGGTGGCTAACGAAAACGGTGTTCTTAAGGAAATTCTGGAAAATGCACCAATTAGCATGGCCAGGTTTACGCCGGATTTAATTATATCGACTTGCAATTCGGCTTTTTCAAAACAATTCCAACTTACTCCGACTTCGATCATAGGCACTCCGGTCAGGGATCTGATTTCAATTCCAGATAGTTCGCTTTGGCACAAAGTAATCTCCGAAAATAGTCCATTCCGTGAGCAATGTCTTGTAAAAATTGGTATAACTCAAGAAATTACATGGGACATGACCGTTTGGCCAATCCATACACGAGGGGATCGCACCAAGGGCGGTATCATTCTGGCTCTCGATATAACTGAAAGACTTAAACTCGAACGCCAACGCGAAGATTTCATCGCATCCCTTGCTCACGATATTCGAAATCCCTTGATTGGTGCGGATCGCGTACTTTCATTCTTGGTTGATCGAGATTTGAACAAGGATGAACACGTCCGCATGGTCACCGCACTCAAACAAAGCAACACTAACGTTCTCACGATGCTGCAGAACCTGCTCGATATTTATAGGTACGAAGCAGCAGCAGTGACACTATGTTTTCGTCCGATATCGATAGAAGAGCCAATAAACGCTGCCATAACTAGCGCCAGACTGATTGCTTTAGAAAGCGACGTGATCATAAACCTGAAGATGGCTGAAGATTTGCCTCCTATCTCGGCGGATATAACTGCCCTCCAGCGATTGTTCAGCAGTCTTCTGCACAATGCTTTCAAGTTCTCGAAACAGGGTGGAAATATAAATTTGAGCGCACATCAGGAAAACGATTTTGTTGTCGTGCTGGTGACCGACCAGGGAGCGGGCATGAGCGAGAGCCAGCTAGAATCTTTGTTTAAGCGGTTCGGTGAATCTCGCTCGTCAAGATACTCGAGTGGCGCTGGCACTGGGCTAGGCCTTTACCTATGCAAGCAGATAGTTGACGCCCATCACGGTAAAATATCTTGCACTAGTCAAATAGGAGAGGGAACAACTTTTGCTATTAAACTTCCATTGATCGGAAGAACACTTCTCTAAGGTAACGAGTCTTGCCAGTCCCCATGAAGCAATGCAAAAATCCTAATCTCTGCTACGTTATAGCGGTCGAAGATGATCCGCTGTTGAAAATAGTGATGGAACTGGACCTGACTAAAGCAGGCATCAATTTTTGTTCTGCTTCTGATGGTCATCAAGCCTTCGAGCTGATCAAATCTCATCGCCCGAAAGTATTGCTGCTGGATATTTCGCTACCCGGAATGTCGGGATTTGAGATCATCGAAGCTCTGAGAGCCGACCCAACGCTCACTGAACTAAGCTCTATGCATGTAGTTGTGCATACTTCGCACGATCTCTCAGAGGATGAGCGACAACGTTTACGATTCGGAAAGACACTTTTTTTGACAAAAACGCAAGTCACAGGAGATTTATCAGGCATAGTAGGGAAGCTGTTAATCGAATAGGAATTGAACGGCTAGAGGACAGTTTACGGCTATGCAGATCGTCGCTATGAGATAATGGGGGCGATGAATTCGCCTGAAATCCCGCCAAAAACATTGCCGGCAACGTCGACAGCTTTGACAAAGTGGCCGACAAATGCACGACTTCGTTTGTCGATCGCATTGTTGGTCATTACTGCGATTTCGTTTGCCGCGCGAGCGAGCACAGTCAGTTGGCATGGACTGTTTGGCGACGAGAGCCAATGCGTAAATATCGCGCTCGCTCCCAGTCTGAGCCAGATGATGATCTGGTTGCGCGATGATTCGAACACACCACTTTTGTATTTCATTTTGCGCACTTGGATGTCCATATTTGGCAGTGGTGAAACCTCAGTCAAGCTGATCGCCATTCTCATCTCCACATCGCTGGCGCCTATAGCCTACGCCATTTTCTACCGGCGCCTCGGCGTGCTTAGAACCTGGCAATACTGCTTGTTGTTGTGTCTTTGTCCGACCTTGATTCGCTTCGGCGATCTAATTCGAAATTACGGCTTGTTGTCAATTGTCGCTTTAGTTGGCACATTTCTCTTAATGCGACTATTGGAAAATCCGTCCAGTAAACCCCGCATAATCTCTTATGGAGTCGTTCTCTCTTGCATGCTTTACACGCACTTGTGGGGGCTGGCCATGGTCGTCGGTCACATCCTCACGATGGGCGTAGGCACGCTGATCAGATGCTGGAACAAATCACAATTCATCGGCTGGTTTCTAGCTGCTTGCCTGGCTTTACTACTGTTTTCACCGTGGCTGCCAATTCTCGTCTATCAGATTCAGCAACGAGAGAATGTATGGGCTTACCAGCACTATTCGATTCCAGAAATGATCTTGATGTGGCCGGTTGAATTGATCTGCACTGTTTCCACCATCAAAACAGAAATGCTGGGAAGCGACCCGATGGCCACCTGGCTTTTTTGTCACGCCTTTTTCTGGACGGCACTCTTCTTCCCCTGTCAAAAGGAAGTCAGAGAAAGGCTCAATCCCTTACTGTGGAAATTGGTGTTGTTGGGAGCGCTCGTCGGCGGCATGCTCTTGGTCCAGGCCGGATATCCGTTGCGCCCAAATTATTTGATTGAATTCACACCGATTTTGCTCTTGCTCTATATTTTTGCTTTCGATAATGTGTTTAAACCGTTTCCAAAAGTTGTTCGCTTTGCTCTACCGATTCTCTTCTGGCTGCCCTTCTGGACGCCCCAGCTGATTGGTCTGCCCAAAGTGCCAGAAGCCAGTTTCGCTTTTATTTCGCCTAAGATCGTCAAACGGGTCGATGCAAGTAAGGATTTAGTTGTCGTCTCGCCAGAAGAATTCACTTCACAAGTAATTCGTTATCTACCCGACAACGTGAAATCAACCGCATTTCCTGATGGCGATCATTTGGCCGTCATGAAGTGGGCCGGAATAGACTCTCGCATACGTGACGATGCGCTCGTCAATCAAGTTTATCCTAAGTTGGAAAACGCCTTGAAAAATGGCGGCGCCATCTGGTTTTTCCACACACCGATCCCGGAAAAGATTTTTCCGGAGGAAATTGAAACGCGTCCAATTTTTGCCTGGCTACAAATTCATCGCAGTCGCGAAGTGCAAAATTGGTTGCGCGCGCATGCCGTTCAGGACGGGCAGTCAGAAGAATTCGCCGGTCGAGAATTGCGCGCCTGCATGGAAGTTTATCGCCCCAAACCTTTAAGTAAATGAGCTTAGCTGAAGCGAAACATTTCACGCAACAATTCGATTATAGATTTCGAATTCGAATCCAGATTTTCAGCTTGCAGTCTTGCTCAGGGTTTTGGTGTCAAAGTCATAGATCCACGCAGCCTTGCTGCTTTGCACCCTGACCGAATTCTTGTCCAACCAACTGAGGTCGCGCACACTCCCGGAAAAGGGCAGCTTAGCGACGACAGGAGTGCCGACTGTGCCGGCAGCGACTAGAAACAAATGACGTCCGAATTGATCGACAAATGCCACTCTCTTGCTGTCATCCGACCAGATAAATTTGGTCAGGAAAAGGTGGTGTCCTCGATCGGGACTTTCACCGGCAATGGGCACCGGGTAGATCGTCTTGTTGTTGATTTTCAAATAGTAGCTCGGCTGTTCTTGCTCTTCGAAATGATGTACCCACCCGACATATGCCACACGCTTCTTATTGGGAGCCCAGCTAAACCAGATGCCCAAATACTTGCCAATCATCTCGCCGGATGCGGTATCAACGACTACATACTGACTGCAAGACGGAGTGATCTGATAGTCGATACCAATTCTGGTGTCATCGATCCACTCCACCTGATTGACGGTGCTGATTCGATTGTCAGCGGCGCTGGCGACGATTTCTTTGATCTGTTCACCATGGTCATCGACTATGGCGATCGCGTAGGCATGCCGACCGTGCCTGCCAGGACGAAGTGTATAAACGATGCGCCGCCCATCTTCAGAAATTGCCCAGGTATCTTTTTGCTCGCCATCATCGGTCAATTGTCTATCGCCTGCTCCGGTTCGCAACCAGAGTTCGCCACCTTGCTTATAAACGGCAATGGTTTGCGGTCCGGCGGCGGCGAGTACGCCGAGCTTTGCCTGGGAAAACGCGAGCGAGACAAGCAGGACAGCAAGCAAAATCGATCGGACAAACAGCGCGAACATCAGTCTTCTCTCAGCGCTTCGCGCCCTACTTTAACGGAGT
>CAJCHQ010000225.1 GCA_903970295.1 Bryobacterales bacterium | reverse complement strand
GGCTTCGGCCGTCAACCCGGTGATGAACCCTCTGGCGGCATGCGCGGTCGTCGCGTGTTTGTGCCTCGTAGCTAGACGGCATCTTTCCACTCGGGAGAAATTTGTACATCTATCACCCGGGTGATTCGACTGAAAACCGACTAAAACCAGACTGGATATTTAGCACGCTCGCAGGGGTGGTAACATCACTGCCCGCTGCGAGCCTCTGCTCTTCATTTCAAGAATTTGAAATGCGTCTACTATTCTACGTAAGCGCACGGGCGCAGGCAACATCCAAAAAACTTACGAAAAACAAGCTACGGTACCAAAAGACCATTTCCTGACAGCTGTGATACCGAAGCTGGTGCTTGCTGTTTATCGCCACTCTGCGGCAATTTTTCGTGCGGAATTTTGTAGCCGACACCGTGTACCGTTTGCACTATCGCGTCGCCGCCGAGCTTATGACGCAACCGCATTATATGCGTGCGAATCACGTCTGGAGCCGGACTTTCATCAATGCCCCAGGCGTTATCGATGATCCCTTCCGCACTGAAAACTTTTCCTTTGTATCGCAATAACAACTCTAGAATCGCGAACTCCTTCGGCAGCAAAGCTACTTCGCGACCATCTACTTTGACACTGTGTGTAGTCGGATCCAGGCGCACCGAGTGATAGGTAAGAATTCCAGCTGCAGGAGACAATTTTCCTCTCCGCAATAAAGCCTCGATCCTGGCACTCAATTCTTCTGGGGCGAACGGTTTCACGAGAAAATCGTCAGCGCCGTAGTTCAATCCTTGTACCTTAATCTCGATTTGCGATGAAGCACTCATGATCAAAATTGGCGCCGTGCCACCATTGAAGCGGTACCGCCGGCAAACTTCCAATCCATCCATGCCAGGCAATTCCAAATCGAGAATGACAACATCATAATCGCTTCTACCGAGCATTTCGTAGCCGGATTTTCCATCCGAAATCCAATCCACAACGTGAAATCGGCTCTGCAAAAACTTGACGACAAATGCTGCAATGTCCTGTTCGTCTTCGATTAGAAGAACTTTGGCCATGATTAGAACCTCGCTGATCAGCTGCTTGAGAAATCAATTGAAAGCGCAATCTCTTTGGTACAACGACAGTTGGTGGAAACGCAGGGGTAGTCCCTGTCCATTCAAACCATAATAATCTCCTAAACGGACAGATTCTTGACATGAGCCGATCCGTGGCGCGGAAGCTCCGCACAAGTGCTCTTATACGAGTCACTCAGCTTGTGGCAGTCACCTGCCCGCCTGAATTCATATAAGCTGTGACTGCATTCGATGTAACTGTGGGGCTGCCGTCAGCATTGAGCACGCCGAACTGACCTTCGGAACCACTGATTTCAGGCTGATTGAGCAGTTCGTACATATTGGCACCAATGATGTCGTACTGCTGTGCCACGCTCTTTATACTGTTCATCGAATTGGTGATGAGTTGATCGTTTCCGGGAAGAGCAGATGGTCCAGTTGAACCATCCGAGGAAGACCAGCCATTGAACTCGGTGACATAGATCGGTTTGCCTAAAGCGGCGTCAGCGGCTAGCGTGGTGCCATCACCACTGTCAGCGACATCACCATTCTGCGTGTAGGAATGAAAGCCGGTGATATCCCAGTTCACTCCATCGGCCTGCAGCTGCTGCAAAAACTGGATGCCCGTTGGCTGATCAGTGCTATTCACAATCGTTTGCGCGGTTGGATCCGTTGATTTCAATCCATCAGTGAGCCCTTGAATTTCAGATTGAGCGATTTGAAAGTTGGCTGGACTCGACTCAGCGAATCCATCCATCTCATTACCTAATTGCCACAACTTAATTTGCGAGCCGAACTGCTGTCCTTCGGCCGCACCCTCCTGATACGATTCGTTGTAAGCCTGCTGCGCGCTGGTAAATGAGTTCGGAGAGGCACCAATATTGGCGAGGAATTGCAGGCCGTCGGCTTGAGTGGCGTTCAGCAGAGCCTGCGTCTGGGCAGTGCTGGACGAGTTGATATCGCCCTGATAAATGCCCAGACCCATAGCTTTTACAGCGTCTGCTTGTTGTTGTGGTGTCAGGTTGCTGTATGAACCGCCCCATTCGGGATGACCATCGACGCCCCAAAGTACACCACCCAGAACACCTTCGCCAGATGGCTGCAATGCATTGCTGGTTCCATCGCTTGATAGTGCGCCGCTGTTGGTTGCAACTGCCACAGGCGAGGCAGGGGTGGTAGCCGTCGCGGGGGTGGCGGTTTCACTTGCAACAGTAGCAGTAGCAGTAGGAGGCACTGAAGTGCTAGCGGCATCTCCCGATGTGGTCGCCGCGGTCGCTGGTGCACTAGTTGCAACTACTTGCGCATCCGTCACTGCAGGCGGTGCAGAAGTAATATCCCCCTGTGTATTTGTCACGGTCGCCGGTGCAGAAACGGTCGCCGCATCTACTGTACTGACGACGTTGGCAGGTGAAGTTTCTGTTGGTTGAAACGCTTGTAAGAGCGGCACGTCCTTATTCAATTCGGACATCATGTCTTCCAAATCGCCATAGATCGTTTTGAGTGTTTTGCTATCACCGAAGTGCAACGATTTGCCATCCAAAGAAATGCACCGCTATTACCAGAGCCAAATGCGCATGACTCTTTATGCGTACTTGCTCCCGACCTCCGTGCCTCTCCATCGTCGCTACCCATGCTCGTCCACAGGTTTCGCGACAAGTCAGCGCCGTGCTTTTCCTGGTATTTAGATTGCACATCGTTATGCCGGTCATGCGTAACACCTTGCTCTAAAGTCATATGTTCTCCTTTAAAGGGATGCTTTTAACCCCTGCGTCCAGTGGACTTTCAGGCAGTTCTATTCAATTAATTGGCGCCAAAGCGTCAGCGACAACCGGATATTTATTTTTGGTAAGCGGAGGGGTGTAAGGGGAAAGCGAGCAGTTAAAAAATCATAGGCAACGCATGTAGAGGATTTGTAGAAGAATTGTCGAATTTTTGTAGATTGAAGAACACAATCTCGATTTATCCATTAGCTGGACAGAATCTTTGTTACTTGCCATAGTAGATAAGCTTATTATATTTTGAGGGTGCGAGGTCGAAAGGTACAAATTCCCACCATTCTGCTCTCTTAGCCGGCGACGGCATCGAAATCATCTTCGCCGTCTTCGTCACCAGAGCCTTTCCCGGCAGGCATGCCGCGATAACTGACTACGATATGGCGATCGGGACCCTGGGCCTCGCTTTCGGAAGCGACATCAGCAAAATTTTCTTGCAAGTATTGATGTACCAGACGGCGTTCGTACGCGCTCATCGGCTGCAAAGCGTAACGTTCGGAGTCACCATTGAGAACAGCTACAGCCGCCTTGCGGGCCTGGTCTTCCAGATTGCGTCGGCGCCTCGAACGATAGTCCAAAACATCGACGATAAAAGGACCTTGCTCTGACAAGCCGCCTTTGCACATTTGCCTGACTATGAACTGCAAAGACTCGAGCGTCTGTCCATTGCGCCCAATCAGCACTCTGGCATCATCCGTTTTGCACTCGATGCGCAAGCAAGTCGTTTTTTCGTCGACCTCTTCTTGAACGATCGAGGCTTCGATGTCCAGGATGGCTAGAATTTTTTCCAGGTAGCTGCGTGCGCTATCTTCATCAATTTGGCTCATGTTACTTCTTCTTCTTTTTCTTCTTGCCGATGCCGTTTCCGTTTGCCTCATCGTCGCCGGCGGCTGCCGCTCCTGGGTCGTCACCCATGACATCAACTAATGCCGGCGCTGGTTGTTGCATGATAATCCAAGTCTGCAATGATTGCATGACATTGGAAATCACCATGTAGAGATAGACTCCGGTGGGCAAAGGAATGAAGAAAAACATGCCCGTTACCATCAACGGCATCGTTTTCATGGCCTGCTGCTGCGCCATCTGCTGTTCATCTAACTGCAGTCCGGGTTGTTGTTTAGCTACGGTCAATTTCTGCGATAGCCACATGGTGCCGCCGAAAAGCAGTATCAGGATGACGCTGTCCCAGTTGCCAGGCTTAAGGAGTTCGGCTCCTTTAGCCACTTTCCCCAGCCCTGTAATGAAGCCGAAAGACTCGTCTTTGGCGATGCCATGAACTTTGGCTTTGACAGTGAACTCACCTGGGTGGATGAATTCCGGCGTGTGAAAGGTGGCAGAATCAGGATCTTGCTTGATCTGAATACCTTCCATCTGGTCTTTCTTACCAACGATTTCCCAGTAAACTTTGAAATTCGGCGGCAGCTTTCCTTGCAAAGCGCGCACACCGAAGTCGACAGTCTCTCCCTGCACGAGAGTGAGGTCACCAGGGAACACGACTACCTTGGCTAGAGCTCCGTCTTTGTCCACATACGGCACGTTCCCGCCCGAGACTTCATTGCGATGAGCTTCTTTAGCTTGTGCCTGCTCGACGACTTTGACTTTCACGTCGACTGTCTTGTCGCCGAAGGGTGGGCCCGTGAAGGTGCTGAACAGACCTAAAAGAATCGGTAACTGAATCAACAGGGGCAGACAGCCACCCATTGGATTAACTTTGTTCTTGGCATAGAACTCGACTAACTTTTTCTGCTGCTCCTCAGGATTGCCTTTGTAACGCTCCTGAATTTCCTTCATCTTGGGCTGCAAACCGGACATGCGCTGCATCGATTTCGTCTGATTGGCGACCAGCGGCCAAACCAGCAAACGCACCGCCAGCGTCAAAAGCACAATCGACCAGCCATAGCTGTTGGTGAGGTTCTTGAAGAACATCAGCATGGGGATCATGAATTGGTAGGTTATATCAAGATTCACTGGCTACCTCTGGGCGATTTTGCCCCCTTTTTTCCAACCATTTCAGCGTCTGGGGCACCTCGTCTATGCCACCGTCGTGTCCCGGGTGACATTTCAACAGCCTGCCCAAGCCAAGTGTTAGACCAGCAAGTACGCCGAAACGACGCAAGCTGCCCGACACATATTCTGAACAGGACGGGTAAAACCTGCATGACCGCGGTCTCAAATTCTTCGTCTTCTGGTAACACCAAATCGCGCCGAGCAAGAGCCTCTGGGGCATAGCGACAAATAAGGAAATGAGAGATTGCCCGGTCACTTTACTTCAAATCGCCTTCTTTGGGAGTTTGTCGCGGCGCCGGCCTAGTCGGTTGGTCTCGACTGTCGGTTCTCTGGCTGGAACCGGCACTGGCTTTTCCATATTTGGCGTTGGCCTTGTTCAAGCAGTCCAGGACGGCGTTTTGGATGTCAGTCCATTGAGCGTCGAGAGTCTTATTGTGGACAACAAAAACCATGGCGTACCACTGGGACAGCTTTTCGCGGAATTCCGCATTCGAAAGACGCAACAACCTGTAGGCTTCTCTCACGCGCCTTTTGGCTCTGTTACGAGCACAGGCGCTTTTACAAACTTTCTTGGCAACAACGAAACCTACCAGGGGCATCGCTGCTACATGCATTCTAGCAAGCTCTTGGGAATTCCCTGAACTTGCTAAGGTTGTCTTCGTACTTTGATTTTTCGAGCGTGAGGGGGTCTGCCCCCGATCCAGCCTTGGCAGCACGTAAAGTGTGAAACAGGCGGTATTGATGCTCTTTCGCGCAGTATACGCTCGTTGAAATAGTCCAGCTCGCGTTAACCGCTCAGGCGACGGCAGCACTGTTGACCTGCATCTTAAACCGAGAGTTTATAGCGACCTTTCGCCCGCCGTGCCTTGATGACCTTTTGTCCGGATTTAGTGGACATTCTTTTGAGGAATCCGCTTCCCTTTTTCGCTTTCGCGATGGATCCGCGCAAAGTGCGTTTCATTGCCGATAAACTCCAGTGTCTAGCCAATCTCACAAGAGCTGGCTGAATTTCCAAGTGAACTGCCTATCCTAACATCTCGACAGCTATCTGGTCGTTATCTACCCGAAATATTTACAGCAGAGGTCTGGGGACGGATTTGCCGTCAGCCTCCTGTAGATTGTCAAGCAACAACCACCCTGACTCCTTATAACAGTTAGGGTGGCTCCCAGCAGTTCATATTCACCTTTTGGCACCGTATGTGGTGCTCTTCTAGGCAAAAAAAATCAAGGGAGGCCGGCAGGCTCTGCCAGCCTCTTTGATTTTCTACGTGTCGCTGGAACTACTTAACAAACAAAGCAAGCTACCGAAAAGCCACGCGTTGCTCTGTCAAATACTGCTTGAGTTGGTCCGGGAAGTCGGTAAAAATCCCATCTACGCCGAGATCGACAAGCCTTTCCCACTGCTCTTGTGTGTTAGCGGTCCAAGTCCTGATTTTGATGCCCTCGCCGTGCACCGCATCGACATTGGCTTCCGTCAGAGAGTACAGATTGGGATGCCAGGCTTTGAATCCGCGCGCAGTGAGATACTGCCACGGTTTCGAAAGTTGGTCGCTGGTGAGGGCAGCCAACTCGATGTCTGGAATGAAATATTTGACGCGCTCGAGAGTCTCGTGATTGAAACTGCTGATCACAAACTGGCGACGCGAAAAATCTCGCAGCAACTCCTGAACCTGCTTTTCAATGCCTCGATAAGGCACAGGAAAAGTTTTCAACTCGATATTTACGGCAGCGTCTGTGACCCGAACAAGAATCTGATCGAGGGTGGGGATACTGCCGTTGAACTTATTCGACTTGACACTGAGTGCGCGAATCGCTTCCAGGGTGACGTCCTTGATCAGACGAGGATCCTCGAGTAATCGGATCATGTCGTCATCATGGACGATCACCAATTTGCCGTCGGCGGTCCGATGAACATCGAATTCGATAGCGTAACCACGTTCGATTGCATGGGTTAAAGCTTCCAACGAATTCTCGGAAGCCTGTGGAGTGCGATAGCCACGGTGGGCGAAAATGGTGATTTCCGGCATACTAACCTCTCCTTATTTCCAAAAACGCGTTTCCGCGTTCTCGCTCTGGTGGGCTCGGGTGAATGACACTCA
>CAJCHQ010000224.1 GCA_903970295.1 Bryobacterales bacterium | reverse complement strand
CAAGCTCAATCTCAGCTCCTGCCCCTAAACGAACATGCGTCAATAATTTCGTTTTTAACGCAGCAATGTTTTCCGGCTTAATCAGACCAGGCGTGCCGCCCCCAAAAAAAATAGAAACAAGCTCATCTTGCACAGGCTCTTTGCCCAAACGTTCATCCATCTCGCGCATGACAGTGAGGCAATACTCATCTTCGAGATGATTAAGACCAGCAAAAGCGGCGAAATCGCAGAAGTCGCATTTATGAGTGCAAAACGGAATGTGTATATATGCGCTGATAGTCATAACGCTTGATATTATGGCGCAAATTGGCGAGGAAGCCAGAAACGGCGAGGCGTTGGTGACGGGACCTCAATAAAATGAGACCGGACAGAGGCGCCAATAGTCAGTGCCTGATACCATTCACAGTAATCACATGAAGCTCCCCATCGCGCCGACGCTCGCCAAATATTCAAGCCTCGCCACAGGCGGCTTTGTGCTTTGCATATTTATGGCTGAGCCCGGCCAAGCCTGGCAGACAAAAACCGCTCGCGAACAATTTTTGGCGGCTGGTCAAACCCAAACCAGCGGGCAAAAATCAAACAAGCCAGGCTCAGCGACTGCGGCGAAAGAATCGACGTCAGACGCGGCGATCGACACCGAGAGGCTGTATGAAAAAGGCGGTTGGTCGATTCCGGCGGCGGCCAAAATTCCTTTGCCGACCAGAAAAACTGAAACAAAAGAAGGCAAGTTCGTCGCCGACGATACAGGCGTAGACGTCGATTCGTTGGTCGCCCTGGTCAATCAAGATCGTTCGAATATGGATCTGCGTGCTGCCGGCGACCAGATTTTGAACTACCGACGGAAGGTCTCGCTCAAGCCACAAGATCCGACTTTGCGAGCGAGACTGGCAGCTTATTTATACTTGGTCGGCGATCTGGAAGGTGCGGCAACAGAGTTGAAACGGGCGATCGGATTGAGATCGAATGACTACGTCAGTCATGCATTCCTGGCCCGTATTTTAGATGAGGTCGGCGATCGCGAAGCTTCCACCAGTGAATATCGGCGGGCGCTCGAATTGGCACCAGATGCAGCAGACAGTCACCTTCTCTATGCCGAGAGCCTGGTCAATCATGGCGAAGTTTCGGCCGGTATCAATGAGTTCAGACGAGCAATTAGTGCAAAGGCCAGCGCTCAGGCGTATTCTGGTTTAGCGGAAGCACTTTTGCTCATGCATGACTCAGTCGGTGCGATTAAAGCCGCGCGCCGCGCCGTTTCTCTCGAGCCAGGCTCGGCTCAAGCGCACGTAGCCTTGACCAAGGCGCTGGTTTTAGCCGGCGAAACTCATGCCTCTTTGCGCACGGCCAGACAAGCCGTACTACTCAATCCAACTTCAGCTGAAAGTCACATTGCGCTTGGTCGAGCGCTTTATGCCAAAGGTGATCGCCTCGGTGCGGTGGACGAATTCAAACAAGCAGTCGGTTTGGATCCTCTGAGCGCACAAGCTCGTAACGATCTCGGATATGCATTATACGGCCGAGGCGACATGCTTTCGGCTGTAACTGAATTTCGTCTGGCGTTGAGACTGAATCCGCACCTCAGCGAAGCGCGAAATAATCTGGAAATAGCCATCAACGGCCTGACTGGCAGAAAAAAGATATAAACCATATCCGGTGCTAGCGCAAACCATATATGGTGCACTCATCTCGTTTGCATTTCGTCAAGGGCACTGTAGAATTACAAGGAGCCCTGTTCTGAGAAATGCTTGCGCCGAAAGCCTCGATCACGAATGAAATCTGAGAGCCAAATACTCCGGTCGAATTTAATACTAAGTCTGGTGTCAGCGCTTTTCCTGCAGCCACTTGCCGTGAGAGCGCAAGGATCAATGCCAGGATCAATGCCAGGATCAACGAACAATGCTAGCGCCGGTCAGAATGCTCAATCGCATATTACCGGTCTCGTGCCTCCAAAATTGACCTTTACGAATGCGGGCAGTGATGACGGCAACGCTCCCTTACTCGTGACGCCATCATATGTCAACAGCAAACAGAAAACTTACAGCCCCGGCGAGTTGAGACCTGCACCGAGCAGCACCGCCGCCGATACCAGTGCGGCCTCCGCCTCGAGTGCAGACCCCACCGACGACATGCCGCCCAGCCTCGCCCATACCGGGGGCACCTCCGATAAATCGCACGGCAATCTAGTTGTTAGTGGTGCCAATCAGAGCAACCAGCCTGCTTCTGCACAAACCGAAGAGGACCGCAAAAAGTCTGTCGCCCAATGGGTTGGCGCGCCCGATCCCAATCGCCGCAACGGTATTCCCCTGACCGTCGGCACTGTCAAAATCCGCAAGCCCTTCAAGATTTTCGTCCGCGAAGAACTGATTCACAACTTGAGCTTTAGAGAAACACCGATTCGAGAAGTGGTGGCAGAAATCGCCAGACGCGGCAACCTCAACATTATTCTTGACAAATCAGTGCAAGGCAAAGTCACGGGCGAACTGCGCGACGTCACTCTCAACGAAGCAATGGATACAGTTTTAGCAGCCGCCGGTTTGCAGAGTCGTGTGCTCGATAACAATACGGTCGTGGTCGCCACTGCTCAAGCAATGGTGCAGCTGGGTCTCAATCGCTCGACAGCCAAGGCTTTCAAGCTCAGTTACGCTCATCCTTATGACGTGGCTATGATTCTCAACGCCTCAGTTTTCAATAAAGGTGTCGTCCCCGATTTCACTAAAAGACTGAGCACTCGCAACAGCTCAGACAACGCTGACGAATCAGAAACCAGCAAAGAAAATGGTGGCGGGCAAGAAGGTCCAGCCGGAAAGCAAAGTGAAACGACACGCAGCCGCAGTTCGGGCGGCGACAAAGACGTGAGCGAAAGTGAGAATCAGCAGGTTAGCCGTCCGGATAACCCGCGCACAGTCAGAGGATCGAGCCGCAGCCAGACACAAGAAGGTGTGGGCTTCAACAACGCCGCTCTCGATCCGGGCTCACAACAGGTGCGTGCCTATCAAGAAGTAAATACCGACTATATCGTCGATCAAAATGGTGGTGGCACAATCGTCATTCCTGATGTGCGAAATCGTCAGGTTGTGGTTGTCGGCACAGTCGAAGAAATCGCTCTGGCCGAAGAATCGATCAGGCTACTCGATCGCAGGCCGAAACAAGTTCATATCCAGACCTCGTTGATCGAGTTGAGCAATCAAGGCATACGGCAATTGGGAGCTAATTTAGCCTTGCAAGGACAAGGTGCTTCAGGCACGCTCCTGGGCAATCAGGCGGCACCGCTTGTCAATAACCTGGGCGGTATCGGCAACGGTTTGGTCGGTTTTGTCAATCCTACAGCCACATCTATTGCTGGTTTGCAGGCAGCGCCTCAGTCCCAAAGCGGCTTCAATTTCCTCACTCTGGGATCATCAGCCGGCGGCAAACCAAATATCGGCACCGTGCCTGCCGCTCTGTCAGTCAACCTGAACTTGCTTCTGCAAACCAACAAAGCGAAAGTAATCGCCAATCCCAGCATAGTCGTCGTCGATAACACCGAAGCATTGGTGACGATCGCTCAGGAAGTCGTACACAAAGTCACATCTACAGTCAGCTTAGGTGTGGTCACGACTAACGTCGAATTGACTAAAGCCGGGGTCTTTTTGAACGTCTTGCCGAGAATCACGCAAGACGGCTTCGTGATTATGCGCTTGCGCCCTCAAGTCTCATCGCCGGTTGGCTCGCCGTTAGTATTCGGATCGGGTGCCAGCCCTACGGTCGTTACTTTGCTCAGCATCCGCGACATTCTCTCTCAAGAAGTCAGAGTAAAAGACGGGCAGTCGCTGGTTTTAGGAGGACTCTTTCAAGAGCAAGAAGCGGCCCAGATTGCCAAAATTCCCTACGTCTCGGAAATGCCGGTGTTAGGAGCGCTTGCTCGTAACACATTGAAAGGGCGCAATCGCACCGAGTTGATGCTTTTGATCACGCCCAAAATAGTCGAAGAAGATCCGCAAGCAGTGACCGAAACTATGCCCAGCCCGACAATGTAGGCAGCCTTTATTCGACAGTCACAGACTTGGCCAGATTGCGCGGTTGATCGACATCTTTGCCCAGATAATCTGCAATAGAATAAGACAAGAGCTGCAGCGGCAGGACTGTCAGAAGTGGGCTAAAAAGCTCGTCGACAGCTGGAATCGATAGCACTGTGTCAAACATCTTCGCCACTTGCTCATCGCCTTCGACAGCAACTGCAATCATTTTGGCATTGCGGGCGCGGGCTTCCTGGGCATTAGACAGAGTCTTTTCGTAAACCACACCGGGAACGACGATAGTGACAACCGGTACTGCAGAATCGAGCACGGCAATCGGTCCGTGTTTCAGTTCGCCGGCGGCATAGCCTGAAGCATGGATATAGCTCAACTCTTTCAACTTGAGTGCACCTTCAAGCGCCGTTGGATAATTGAGACCGCGGCCGATGAAGACCATGTCATGCGCTTCGGCGTATTTCAGCGAGTCGACACGAATTTTCTCTTCCTTGGCCAGAATCTGTTCCATCAAAGCAGGCATTGTGCCAAGAGCAGATTTGAGCTGCAGAGCCCGTTCCGCACTGATCGCATTTCTCACTTCGGCCAGGTGAATGGCGAGCAGATAGAAACACACGAGCTGAGCGGTGTAAGTCTTGGTCGCAGCCACAGAAACTTCGATACCGCATTCGGTGACGATCAAATTCGATGTCAATTGACCGAGATGCGAATCAGGGCGATTGGTGATGCCCAGAGTGTACGAACCGCGCGTTCTTGCTTCTTTGAGAGCGGCAATCGTGTCTGCAGTTTCGCCGGATTGACTGACAGCTACTGTCAAAGTGCGCTCGTTGACGAGCATTTTACGACCACGAATCTCAGAGGCGATTTCGACATCGCAGGGAATGCCAACCAATTCTTCCAACAAATATTTGCCAACCATGCCGGCATGATACGCCGTACCGCAGGCAATGATGTGAACGCGATCGATGCCTTTGATTTCGTTGTCGGTCAAATGGAAACCGTAGGACGGTCCGTCCCCATTATGATCGGCGACCAGATTCAAGCGCCCCGAATGCGAAAGATATTTGCCCAGAGTGCGCCGTAAAACCAGAGGCTGTTCGTGAATTTCTTTGAGCAAGAAGTGTTTGTAACCGGCTTTGTCGATCACAAAAGGATTGCCATCCATGGAGACCGGATTGCGCTTCACTTCTTTGCCGTTGAAATCGAAAAGACGCACGCCGGTCGCGGTAATTTGCGCGACTTCGCTCATATCGAGTTTGAGAATTTTGTTTGTGTACTGCCGCACTGCCATGCTGTCGGAAGCAAGGAAATTTTCGTTTTCACCCAAACCAACCGACAACGAATAATGATGGTTGACGGCGAAAATAGTGTCAGGATGCTTCTGACAGACAATACCGAGAGCGAATATTCCTTCCAGTCGGCGCACTGCTCTCAAGATCGCTTGCAGAAGATCTTTGTCTTTAGAGTACTCTTGCGAAACCAGGTGAGCTGCGACTTCAGTGTCGGTGTCGGAATTGAAGTGGTAACCGGCTTCGGTCAATTCTTTACGCAAATCGGCATGATTTTCAATGATGCCGTTGTGAACGACGGCGATTGTGCCGGTTGAATCCATATGCGGGTGAGCATTGAGGTCATTGGGCACTCCATGAGTAGCCCAACGAGTATGACCGATGCCGACAGTGGCTGCCGGTTTTTGCTTAGTCAGGAGCGATTCCAGATTGGATAGCTTGCCTGCTGCCTTCATGACGACGAGCTGCCCGTCTTCGATCACGGCCACTCCAGCCGAGTCGTATCCACGATATTCCAGACAACGCAATTCTGAAAGCAGAACGGGAGCCGCCAGGGCGGTGCCGAGATAGCCGACGATTCCGCACATATGAAACCTCCTAGACTTCCATCACTTCCACTTCTTTGTCATGGACATGTTTGTCAATTTCTTTGACGTATTTGTCAGTCAATTTTTGCAGAGCTTCTTCCTGGCGTTTGAGTTCGTCTTCCGACATGCTCTCGCCCTTGAGCTTTTTCAATTCATCGGCGCCGTCGC
>CAJCHQ010000223.1 GCA_903970295.1 Bryobacterales bacterium | reverse complement strand
CAGCCAACCTGACACCACGCTATCAACTTGCCCGGTTTCTGGCAGTTTCTGACCTTTAAAGGACAAAAGTCTGCAAAAAAGGATAATGTATTTCGGAGTTTTCAGAACGGAAATTTTTGGAGTAACTTCAAAAGAAGAGGTGACGGATAATAGTGCCACTGCAAACGGTACCACGAATATTTCCCAGCGGCTGATAAGGGGTTATTATGTTTCATTGCGCAAATCAAAAAACGCCCATCTGTGGGCATTTTTTGATTTGCGGAAAAATTAGGCGGCTTTTGGGGGACCCACAGATGCCGTGATTTCAGCAAGCGACTTCTGTGGATATTTGAGCTTCCAGTTGTATGGGAGCAGGTCTTCGAGGTTTTCGTTAGGATTTTCAGTAAGTCGTTGAATAACATCGGTCAAATATGACCACGGTTCAACACCATGACGCCTGCAAGTAGATAGAACGGAGAGTATGATGGCGTGGTCCTTCCCGCCTTTGTCACTGCCGAAGAAGAGCCAGGCTTTGCGGCCCATTGCGACGTATTTCATTTCGCGCTCACTGATATTGTTATCAATCGAAAGCGCACCAGAGGTCACGTATTGACTCAGCTCTTTCCAATTGTTTATGCAGTAGAAGAGAGCTTTGGCGAATGAGCTTTTGGGTTGCGCGCATGCGTATTGTTTCTGCAGCCAGGCATGGAACGTGTGAAGGATTGGCACTGCTTCTTCCTGGCGCATCAGCGTGAGATCATCAGTTGATAGTTCTAGTTCTTTTGCGGTGCGCTCAATTTCGTACAGAGACTGGAATATGGCCAAAGCCTCGTTACAGCCCTTCTTATCGTTGAGCAAGGCTTTGATGAAGTACCTGCGTGCATGAGCGAGGCAGGCGACCAGAATTGTGCCAGCAGCAGCGCAAATAGCGAGGTTGCCGGAGAAGCAGTCGCCCTGGAGGCAACCTATGAAGCCCTTTAAAAATTTCATTGGACCTTCTCGGCCGCGGCCGGAGGTGTAATCAAATAGATTGACGGGGTGGTCTTTGTCGCCCAGGTAGATCCAGACCCGGCCCAGTTTTATGTTCTTATCTTTGCTCCGGTCTTGGGTCTTAACAGGAGTATCGTCGGTGCAGATGACCTTTGACTGCAATAGTATCAGTTGCATCAAGGCGTAAAGGGGAGCAAGGATGTGCGCGACCTGAGCGTAGAAATTAGAGAGTGTAGAGCGGTTCAAGGGAACACCGCTACGTGCATAGATTTGGCTCTGGCGATTAAAAGGTAGATGGTCAGTGCCTCTGGCTACAGCGACTTGAGCCAGAAGACCAGGGGCTGCAATGCCATTTTCGACAGCTTCAGACACTTTGGCGACCAATTGCGGAGCGTTTTTGCAGCCTGGACACTCGTAGACGACCGAGAACAGATCTTCCATGTAGAAACTAGCGGGTATGATCTGATAGCGGCTAATCTGGAGAATCTGCCTGACGGCTACGCGAGCAGTGCCGCAGCACTGGCAAGGCAGCTTTGCCTCTTCGGGCGGATCGGCGACAATGCGCACTCTTGGAAGGTCCTTTGGTGGCGTATTGCGACCGTGGCCTTTTTTCTTGGGCTTTGCGGGCTTGGCACTGGGCGTTTCATCATTGGCGGAAGCGGTCTCGTCCGAAGCAGGCGCTTCGGCAGAGCCTGGCTCATCAACAGTGGCATCTTTCGTAGGGAAAATGAGGAGCTGGCCGCCGCCTTCAAAGCGCTCTGTTTTGCGGCCGTTCCTGGCAATAACGAGTTCGCGCACGTAGTCACCCAATTGTCTATACTTAGAGTCAGTCGACAAAATAATGTCGACCAAAGTTTCGGTATCAAGAGAAAGAAGATCTTCTTTTGAATACGGGTACTGGAGCATTTTCTGGGGCGCTTGCATGGGTAAATTATACCAGCTGTAGTGGTGTCACAAGTGGTGCCTTGGTGGAAGTTGTTCGATGTTTTTGATTAGTTGAGCAAGGATTTATCCCGGTCAGGATCATGGAAAAATCAGAGGCCTGTATTTCACCACCTTCGTCCAGGTCGAGGTCGGTCACCCACGTGAAAGTACCGCGTTCCAGCCGCTTGTAGTAGAGCGCAAAGCCATCCAAGTCCCAGAACATTACTTTCATCCGATCGCGGCGCCGGCTAAAAAAGACAAACAGGTAGCCACAGACTGGATTGCGCCCGAAGTGTGATTGAATGAGACCAGAAAGAGAATCGAACGAGGACCTCATGTCGATGGGGTTGGAGCAAATGAACACACGAGTTGACGGGGAAAGTGCAAGCATGACTAGACCTCCAATGCGGCGAGAATTTGAGAGAGTAATACCAGGTCTGTATCTTTGGTGATTTGTAGGATTGACCGACCAGGGAGCTTGATATCGATTACTGGCTCGGCAGCCGAGCGCTCAACTAAGCGCTCCGAGACAGTCTGTGGCTTGGCGGTATCAGTGGCGTTCGCCAGCAGTGTTACTGGGACGAAGGGACCAGTTTTGGCACCACCGTTAGGCGTATCTCGAAATTTGAGCGGCACAAGTCGGCCTCGGGCATCAGCAACACGACT
>CAJCHQ010000222.1 GCA_903970295.1 Bryobacterales bacterium | reverse complement strand
ACCGACCCTGAATGCCGCGTCAACTGCGAGCGACCGAAGCCAATTCATGTCGATCTTGGCCGCGGTGAAGAGCCGATTATCTGCCAGGGTCACCTCTCCACGGCTGTTTTTGCCATGATTCTGCAAGCGCAAGAACATACCGTCAGCGCCTACATAATCCCTGTCGACTTCCTGCTCGGCTTCAACTCCGACCGAAATCGCTATAAGCCATACCTGGTCATGCAAGCTGATAGCAAAGACGGCATGATGGCATGGCAAATCAAAGGCACCCCGTTGAATGCCGATGTCCTCTCCACTTTCACCAAGAAAGTCTTTGCCGCGCTGATCAGAGTGCTCAATGGTGAAGCCGAGATCGACGATAGCTTCGAATTCGACAGCTCGAGACCTGTACCGACGTCGACTCTGGACTTTGGCAAAGTACCTAAGCGCCCCGGCTACGAAGAAGAATTCCAACTGCAACGCCCGGATACGCCTGGCGCTCGACCTGCTGCTGCCGCGTCGAACCCGGCTCCTGCTGCTGCCAGGTCTCAAGAATTTGCCAGACCGGAAAGCGCTCCGGCACCAGCTCACGCTGAGGCCGAACCAGCCCCAGCTACAGCTGCTGCATCGTCCTCCTTCGCTTCTGCGGGCGTTTCATCAGGTACCGACATCACGCCTCCCGACCAGCGCCTGACGCAAAACGGGCAAACTGTCGAAGCCGCGATTAACAGTTTCGGCCGTTTGATCGACCAGGAGCTTGACGCTCTCACTACATTGGGCGTCAAGGCTATGCAATCGCAAGACATTGTCTTCGTGCAGAAAACGATCAAACGCCAGGCGGCGCTCAAGTCTTTCCGCGAAAAAACAATTGCCTTTGCTCAAGAGTGGCACGCAGCAATGCGCGAGTAATTTGCGGCAGTCTGCTATCTCGAAGCCGAAGCCACGCGTTTTGGCAGTTTTTGCTCAACAGGGCGACTGCGTTCGATAATTTCTTGAAAGCGTGCCGAGACATTCAAAGTGCCGAAGGCTGATCCCCAATCGCGCTCCAGTCTTGACGAACAGAAAGATTCTGACACCGCGTTTGGTGCATGTTGCACCAACAATGCGCCGGAAATACAGAGAGCCAGTCGCTCAGCCAGTCTTCTTGCCAGCGGTTCGACTTCTTCGCCGCGCGCCTTAACCAGATCGCTTTCCAGGGCCGCGGCGAATCGATCGAGTTCGGCGTTTGCTCCCTTTGCCTGGCGCCATTCTTGTTGCACCACATCCAGTGCCTCTGGCGTTTTTCCAAAGGCCCGCAGCATGTCCAGACACATGATGTTGCCTGAACCTTCCCAGATCGAATTCAATGGCATGGCTTTATAGATTCGTCCCAGCGGCCCTTCATCCACATAACCATTGCCACCCATCACTTCCATCGCTTCCACAGCCACAGCTGGTCCGCGTTTGCAGATCCAGTATTTGGCGGTCGGTGTCACCACTCGGCGAAAGTGCGCTTCGGCTGCATCATCTTGTCGATCGTAGGCTCTGGCGACGCGCATAGCCAGGGCGATCGCACCCTCGTATTCCAAAACCAGATCAGCCAGCACATTTTTCATCAGTGGTTGATCGATCAATTTACGACCGAAAACTTCTCTGCCTTCGGCATGATTGATCGCTTGAGCGATCGCCTGCCTCATCAATCCAGTTGATCCGAGAGCGCAATCAAGACGGGTGTAATTGGCCATCTCGATAATCGTCGGTACACCCCGACCTTCCTCACCGATCAGCCAACCGCGCGCATGGTGGAATTCGACCTCGCTCGAGGCGTTGGAATTATTTCCCACTTTCTCTTTCAAGCGCTGAATGCGAATTGCATTTTTGGCACCGTCAGGCAACCAGCGCGGCATGAAGAAGCAAGAGATGCCTTTCTCCGCCTGAGCCAAAACCAGAAATGCATCGCACATTGGCGCCGAGAAAAACCATTTATGCCCGACGATATCGTATTCGCCATTGCCGCCGGCGACAGCCGTTGCCCTTGTCGTATTGGTCCGTACGTCGGAACCGCCCTGCTTCTCGGTCATGCCCATACCAATCAAGGCGCCCTTCTTTTCAGTGATCGGCAGAAAACGCTGATCGTACTGACGCGAATAAATCTTAGGCAACCATATCGCCGCCAGATCCGAACGCTTGGCGATCGTCGGCACCGACCCGTAAGTCATCGTAATCGGGCATTGCACGCCGTCTTCGATTTCCGCTTGCATCATGCACGACGCCGCTCGCGCCACATGGGCGCCTTTCTTTGGCTCCGCCCAGGGTGCCGAATGAATCCCTTGCGCCACTGCCGCGCCAATCGTTGTGTGCCAGGCCGGGTGAAAATCGACTTCGTCCAGACGCTGACCGAAACGGTCGAACGTCCGCAAAACTGGCACATTCTTGGTCGCCAGGCGAGCCGCTTCGAAGGTCTCCGCCTGACCGAGATGTGCGCCCCAGAGCATTAAATTGGCTTGCGCCCAATCCCCGCCCTCTCGATTTAAAGCCTCTTGCAGAGCCAGATTCGTCGTGAATAGGTTGTAGTCGACTAAGGGTTTCGATTGATTGATGACTTCGTGGGTCTCGAACTCCGGCGACTCCTGGTCTGCCATGCATTTTCCTCCTGCCGCGGCTTTCAACGGGCTGAACTGTTGCAATTATGGATCGAAGAAGGCGAAATTACCTAACAGAAACCCGACCAATAGCAATCACTTGATTAAGTGTTGTGACGGAGCACCGAAGTTGCGCGCTTGAGCCATGCTGGTAGATGAGTTACCAGACTCAGGAGTCCCACTTCATGACAACACTGACATTCCAACAGGATTCAGCGACCTCCGAACCCGAGCCCTGCACCCCCGTCAAAGAAACCATTACCTGCTCGTGCGAGAGTTGCGATAAACGAGCAGAGCGGCTAGCCATGCGTTGTTCCGTTGGCATTGTTCTAGCCAGCTTCCTCTATGCCTACGGCATGCTCGACGGAGCACCCGAAGGCTTACTCAGCGAGTTCGAACGCTTCGCCTGTCAGGCGTTAATTCCGGGCATGCTGGCGGCGATCGCCGCCATTGGCGTTTACGCCCTCTGGAAATCGCGCCGCCGCTCCAAACAAGTTTGCCAGAAAGGCTAGCTGGACTAGGCTTTCTTCTCCTCGATCTCATTGAAATCGATCTGCATGTCCGCCAGATACCTGTATGCTCCCGCTGCCGCCTGGGCCTTGTTGGCCCGGTGGATATCGCCTAGGGCGGCAAAGGTCATGTTTAGAATTTCGGCTTGAGTCGTCGTTGTGTGACCGAAATCTGCAGGCGTCGCTTGAGCAACCGCGCCGTCCGGCAATTTTGCGCGTGGATCTTTGCCGGTCTGTCCTGTCATGTGTTTTGGGACCTGGTAAGGGAGACTTCGAGTGACACTACGTCCTCTCGAATGCTTTCAGGTTAACAAGAATATGTGACACGAGCGTGACGCAAAGCCGAATGATTGATGTCAGTTTGCCTGATAGTTCGACCTTTCAGTCCGCGGCTTGTCTAACTTTTCGATCTGGTCGGCCCGATTTCTTTGATCGCACCACGCGTGGTATCATGACTGGCCTGGCCAAGTTCTTTGCCTTAGATTCCGGCCGTTATAGCAAATCAATGCACGGGCGAATCGATGGGCAATTACCATTATCACAGATTGCGTCAGGAAAACGTAAAAGCCGCACCAGTTCAGAATCTTGCGGGATCATAAAGCTTCGATTAGTGGTCTGGCGCCGGGGGTATGATCAGGGTGTGAAGAGTATTTTGCTTACGAGCAAAGGGAGAATTGAAAATGCCATCCGGGAATTCCAGACTAATTACAGCTGGTTGGGTTGCTTTTGGCATCGCTTCTCTGCTTTTAATGCCGACGAGAGCGCTGGCTCAAGGTCAAGCGATCTTTCAAGACGATCGTCAGATCATGCAGCAAGATCAGCAACAAGTGCAACAGTTTGAAAATCAAGCTCAAGCTTACGAAAATCAGGCAAAGCAGCGCGATGAGAGTGCAGACAGCTATCGCCTCTACGCCGAAAAGCAGATCAAGCAGTTGACCAAACTGCGCAACGCTGGCGGCTCTCCAACCAAGAGCCTGGCCAAAGAAGAAAGCGGTCGCTTGTATGCCCTCGAAGCCTGGTTGAAGAGTGACGAAAGCACTCGCGCCGCCGAGCAGGCGCACATCAAGCAGCTTGATCAAGCGATCGTCAATCTACAACAGCAACAACAAGGTCAAATGGCCAACCTCAGCGCCGACGTTGGCGCCATGCGCCAGGTCGCACAGCGAGCTGACGACGACGACAAATTCAACCACATGATGCAAATCAACAACTTTAATGAGCTGCAAAGCGAAATGGGAGCGGCATCGTGGGGTAGACCACCGACGGACGGCACCTATAACAGTGTTGGCGGCTACGGCTTCCAGGGCGGTTTCGGATACAGCATGGGTGGCGGTCGCCGCGGCGGCGGTTGGTAATCACCAGGCATCATCAATATAGAGCGGCGTGCCCTGGGCACGCCGTTTTTGTCAGTGGGCGTGTGAACGCCTGGAATGCAGCGATCAGCCCGCTCGCCGACCGCTTTTCTTAGCTGGTTTTTTCTCTTCCGGCTCTTCGTTTTTGACGGCTTGCAAGGCCACGACTTTCTTCGATTGCATGCTCTCGACGCTCGCGCGCAGAGCGTCCATCAAATCGGGCATGGAAGACGGCACCGGTGCCTTGGCGTCGACCATTTGCTGACCTTCGGTCTTAGCTGCGATCATTTGTTCGAGTGCTTCACGGTAGTGATCTTTGTACTGCGACGGATCGAAATCTTGTTTCATCAAATCGATTAAACTTGCAGCCATTGCTTCTTCTTGCGGTGTTACTTTAACGTCCGGCAAGGGCTTGCCTTTCTCGACGCGAATTTCGTCCGGGTACAACAATGTGTCGAGCATCAGAGTTCCATCCAGCGGACGCAAAGCGCACAATCTTTCTTTGCTCCTGATGGCGATCGTGCCAATGCCTATCATTTGTTTGTCCGTGAGCGCTTTCATCAATAACACAAACGGACGCAAGGCTTTGGGATCGGGCTCGACCATATAGCTGGAATCGTGATAAACAGCGTCGATATCGTCGCGTTTGACAAAAGCGTTCAAATTCACCGTCTGCTTGCTGGGTAGCGGCAGACCTTCGAGCTCTTCTTTGGTGACAACGACATACTGTCCTTTTGCC
This sequence comes from Bryobacterales bacterium, assembly GCA_903970295.1. The sequence goes on along the minus strand of CAJCHQ010000222.1, from coordinate 3,197 downwards.
ACTTCATAACCTTTCTCCAGCTCGGCATATTCGACTTGCCGGTCGCATGTTGCGCAAAAGCGCTGCTGATTAATCCGTGATTTGCAGACATCGTGCAATTGATTGAAGGATATCGATTTACTCTCGGTTGCGGAGTAGAGTTTGACCGGGATGCTGACCATTCCGAAGGATACGAGTCCGGTCCATACTGATTGAGCCATGAGCGCCTCACATTTGGTGCTGTCTATTTGTGCATTATCAGCCGCAGGGCTGCATCTTGAGCCAATTATATATATTAACTATGCCCTTTGCTCTTCCCAGACTGTCATTCGTCTGATACCATACGTATGTAGCCGGTGAGCAATCGATATGCGACGCTGACTGCACGATAACTTTTCTGACACAAAGCACTATATCTGGTGGCGCAGTGATGAACTTCGTTGCCCGGTTGTTGCGCTGTGTTTCAGCTCTGGGCAAACTCTGAAGGAGATATAACCATGTGTAAATCCAAATCGCTATTACAACTGACATCGATCTGTATTAACTGCATATCGAAACGGCAAAATGGCTCAGTCAGCCATTATCGACATTGTGTTGGTAAGCACATAACATAATCTTGCGCTGTGTTCCTCGCGAAAAACTTAGATGTGTGGAGGCGGTAGATAGATGGCAGTTGACATGAAAATGTCCGGTAATGTGGTTTACACAGACTACGGTCGTCGGTGTCCGGTACCATTCAAAAATCCCGAGACGCGAGAAGTCGAAGAGATTTTTTGTGGTTTGCCGCCAGGCATCGAGCCCTACCTGTGGTGCGCCGGCAGTGATTACTTCCGTAAAGGATCTTTTGCGCTCGCCAAACAAGCCGAAGCTATTTTCACTCTTGGTCATTATCTTTTTTACGGCGATCCCAACCGCAAGCTCTGCGCTCTTGGTTTCGGCTACGAAGACGAAAGAGAGTGGGTAATCGAAAACATCCTCACCGAAGATCGCAAAATCGATCGAGCTAAAAGCTGGAGCCAGAGAGCCTCGCGCTGTGTTCCTCTGATGCTCGATAGCACCGAAACTTCCAGAGTCAAAGCTAGCCTCGCCGCCCTCACATCTTTCTATCTCACTGCTCCGACGCCGGAAGATGCCTTTCATGTCGATCGCGTCATCGCTCAACTTCGCGACGAACTGACGATTCGCACTCTTGGCCCTTTGTCCGAATAAATCAATCAGTCAACTATCACGCTGACTTCGGCGCATCCTCGCGTCTAAATTATGCCGATCGTTTTCAACCACTCTTCCAATAATTCAGGCCATCTGGTTATCGGATACTTCATGCGTCGCAGTCCAAAGGCATGTCCGCCTTCTGCGTACAAATGCATTTCCACCGGCACCTTCGCTTTTTTCAGGGCAGCGAAATAGACCAGCGAATTATTCACATGATCTACAGGATCATTCTCAGCCTGCAGCAAAAATGTAGGTGGCGTCTGTTTGGTGACATGAATGTCTGGATTCAATTCAAATTTGTTTTGATCGAGCCACAGATGTCCCGGATACAAAACTACCGAAAAATCTGGTCGGCAACTGACTTTGTCAGCCGCATCCACAGCTTTGTATAAGCGCTTTGGATAATGCGTGCTCATCGCCACCGACAAATGGCCGCCGGCAGAAAATCCCAGTACTCCAATCTTGTGCGGGTCGATCTGCCAATCCGCTGCGTGATATCGCACCAACCCTAACGCGCGTTGTGCATCCTGCAAGGCCATCGGCGATTTCGGATAATGCCCGGATTTAGGAAATCGGCCCTCACCAGGCACTCGATATTTCAGCAGCACGCCGGTGATTCCCTTCGCATTCAGCCAATCACAAACTTCCGTGCCCTCGAGATCCATTGCCAAAATCTGATAGCCTCCACCAGGAAACACAAGTACTGCAGCACCTGTATTCTTTCCCTTCGGCGAGTAGACCGTTATGGTCGGATGCGAGACTTTGTTCACTTCCACCCATGGCTTTCCCGCGACTAGTTCGTCGGTCACCGCCCTCGTTTCATTCTCTGGGCTGGCGACGGGTTGCGCATCAGGCGCGGTGCCTGGCCAGATAAGCATTTGCGAATGTCCCGGTGATGGCTGCCAGCCAGGTATTTGCGCGCTTACGCCTGGGCAACTCCAAACAGCAAAATTACTACAAAGAGCAAAGAGCAAAAGTCTGGTCGCATTCGTCACTGCATATACCTTCATGATTGGGCAAGAGGAACTATTAGTCTCTCATGCTCCTACCCACTCAGCCGCGTTATATCTGGACTACTGCACTGCTTCGAGATGCCAAGTATAATTGCGCATTTCAGAGCGCGTATACTGAAGCCAGTCATGCCGTCTGTAAGATACTGCTTTGGCTGCCCGGAGATAATTCAGAAACAGGAGAATCAAGAATTTATGAATGTCCAACGCGCCATCCTGTTTCTCTCCGTTACTTTATCGCTGTCAGCTTGCACGATCATCGAACCGGGTCAACGCGGCGTCAAAGTTACACTCGGCAAAATGGATCGCAATCTTCTCGCCTCCGGCATGCAGATTTATAATCCGGCGACCGACACAATCATTCCTTATTCAATCAAGCAAGAAACGGTCCCCGGTGACGCTGAACCAATGACTGCCGACCAGCAGCCGATCAAGCTCACCTATCAGGTGCTTTACCGCATTCCCGAAGGCGAAGTTTTAACACTCTATGAAAAGTATTCTGGCAATCCTTACGACAAACTGGTCGCACCGCAAATTCAGGAAGCATTCCGCCAGGTGATCTCCGGCTACAAAGCCGACGTCGCCACTAAGAACGTGAACACAATCAGAACTGCCGTTCTCGGCATGGTCAAAGATAACGTCAAAGGTTTGGTCGAAGTCGTTGATATTCCAATCACGCACGTCGAATTGCCCGAAGTTCTGCAGCGAGCCATCGCCCAGAAGCAAGTTATGGAACAGCAAGCTTTGCAAAAGTCCTACGAGTTGGACAAAGCTAAAAAGGAAGCAGAGATCACGATCGCAAACGCAGAGGCGCAAGCGAAATCGATTCAGTTGCAGAGTTCAGCTCTGGCGAAGTCGCCTCAACTGATCGAATATGAGCGCGTGAAAAAATGGGACGGTACACTGCCAACTACAATGATCATCAACGGCGGTGCAGGCAGTGGCGGCGGTTGGGGCTCCTTGATTCAATTGCGTGATATTCCTCGCGAGAAGCCT
>CAJCHQ010000221.1 GCA_903970295.1 Bryobacterales bacterium | reverse complement strand
CCTGCTTTTCCTGTTCAAGTTTGCCTTTGCGGTTGAACAACGGCATTATGTAATTTCTTTTGTCACCTTTCGGATTACCGCCGCTCCTGTCCGTCACGACAACGTGTACGGCTGCGTCGATGGCGCCATCTCCATCGAGGTCACCGAAACAAGTTGACTTGATTTCGGCGTCCATATCTGGAGAGTTCAACATTATCGGCACGTTCGGCCCGCTAACCGTACGCGATTTATAATGGCCGCTTGTCATTTTGCATCCGTCATTTTCGGGAAGCCTGAAGATTCTGTTATTCACCTGCTCGAGGAGCCCTTTCATCGTCGAAGTGGCATGAATGTTTAAAGTGGCCGAATCCTTCAACTTTGCTGGCATGATTTCCCGAACTGATACATTATCGTCTGCAATCTCGCATTCCGCTTGGATGCATGTTTTTAGAAATGGCCAGCGCTGCTGCGCGTCACTGAGAGCATCTTCTGCGACGAACTCGTTCAGAATCTCGCTCGCTGCTGAGTCGTATTGCGGATAGTGCGTTGGATGTTTGATCAGTAAATTGGACACGCGATCAGTGCGCGGTTCGATTCCGCAAGTGAGAACCACCGGGACCGGGGAATGCGAGGGAAACGACTGAAGTGCTTTTTTGTCTCCGAGATTGTCTACCACTTTGTTCTTTTTGTAATAATCGATCTGGAATCGCATAGCTCGCAACCATCTTTTCTTCATGGCGGCAGAAAACTGTTGCAAATACTCGGCTGTCGGAGAACAGGAGACAAACTTTCCTTCGTGCTTTTTGAAAGTTTCGGCTGCGAGGAATGGCTGGCTTGTGACCTTACGATTAAACGGAATGCTCGCGCTTTGAGCCTGATCCGATGTTGATGATCGGCTTGGTCTGATCACGCCACGAATGCGTTGATTTTGAATTCTGAACTGGTCGAAGGGCGTATTGTAGAACTCTTCGTTTTCATCCAACTGCACAAGTTCTTTGCCGTTATTGATCAGCACATATATTCCAGTATAGGTTCCCGATCCGCCGCTATTCATAGAAATCACCGCGGCGGCATCTGCAAGCCCATCGCCATTCAGATCGCCGATAGCGGCATGCAACAGTTGGACACTGGTTGCATACGGTGCGAAGTATTCGTTGTTGTTCAATCGACAGGCGAAGTAAGCGTGGTTGACGCGTATGGTATACGTCTGGTTGCTCAAAAATTTCAGTGTCGGCTTGAACGATTCATGAGCCGGCTTAGCAGGGCGCAGCACAGCGCCCGTAACAGGCCGCTGCGCCTGTGACTCGGATGCTCGGCAACAAGACTGAGCCTGCAAGGCTAAAACAGCGACAGTATGCAACAGCACTGTCGCAGGAAGGAGTTTTTGGGGAAGAATTTGCATGCAAGATCCTCGGTCGCAGCGGCGACCATAAGGAAGGGACTGAGGGACTTCTCTCAGTACTATAAGTGGGCTTCGTTAATTAGTAAGAGCCTGGTTGTAAAGAGCGTGTTTAATCCCGACTTTCTTTTGGTCGGATGGAACAGCGCTATGGTCGGCGCTTGTTTAAGCCGACGTTGCTCGTCAAGTTTGGTGCGGACCACAACCCTTCCGATTGAATTACGAGTTTTCTCCGTGCGTAACGGCCACGTCACTTTCATTAAATACAACATTAGTCAAGACCACTTTCTTGGCGGAGGGTATGAGATGGGCGACAAGGCTGAAGCAACCAGCGTCGGAATCAATAGAAAAGCGGACGGGCAGGGCGACTGTCTATCGGCCCAGGTCGCGAGCATGATGGCAGATTTCAAAGCGCTGCACGGCGGAGGGGCGGGGCGCACGAATACTGGTGAACATCATCTACCTGCATGCAGCTTTTTTGACAGCAAGGCTGGCGTCGATGACAAAGCTCATCCTAAAGTAGCAGCAGCTGCTGAAGCAGTCACTCCGGGCACCCCAAAACCAGCAGACGGTGTACAGACTACCGCAGGAGCCGCTGATTACGCGAGCGTCGATAAAACGCAAGAGGCAGCAAAGCGCATGGGGCTTAACGTGACATCGGGCTTCGACCAATTCGACCGCATGCCGATACCGAGTCCAGAGCCGGGTAGTGGCTTGAAACCTGCGGGGGCGGGCAAAGGCACCGAGTTATCAGCCGCGGATGTAGCTCCCATACTCGATCAACGACCAGCTCCTTCGGCTCAGGAACTCGCCAAGTCTCAGGCAGCAGCGACAGCGGCAGATGTGGCGCCAATGCTCGATCAACGACCGGCTCCTTCGGCTCAGGAGCTCGCCAGGTCTAAGGCAGCATCGACAGCAGCAGCAGATGCAGCACCAATGCTCGATCAACGACCAGCTCTTTCGGATCACGATTTAGTAACCACGTTCGCCAGAGGGCAAGATTTTCTTGCCGGGAAAAACACAACTGTGTCCGGCGCCGATGCCTCGAAGGCTTTCCCGTCAAGCCAGTCGCTAGAAAAGCAATTGCGCACAGAGGTGCAAGAGGGTGAGCCGAAATCGGGGAACGCCGCCGCAGTGAAGAAATACGATGCAGGCGTTTTAGAAAAAATCCATCAAATCGCCAGCTACTCACCGGAAGATTTAAAACATATTGGCGATATCAACAATACGCTTCTCGACCCTAATCAAAACAATCTAGACCAGGCAATGCATACGACTTTGAAGGGGATTGATGCCGACACTCTGAAAAGACTGGAGCCCGGTATGGAGTTAGATATGCATAAACGCCTCGGCGATACCTCTACAGGTTTTTATGCATTCTACAAAGGAAATACAGTGGGGTTGCAAGTGCGCAACGGAAGTGACATCGAAACGTATCACGGCGATGGTCCTTTAACAAAGTAGCGCATAGGAGTGCTTGTCAAAGCGCTCGCCTCGCACAATTAGTGTGGAACGTGACTTTCGGCAAATTCAATCCTCATTCGTTGCCGCAGCAAATTAGCCGCCGATCCTGAGCGGGAAGCGACTCGCGGTGCGTTTTTCGCATTGATTCTGCTTTGCAGTGTTGTGGCATTATACTGTCCGGCTTGATCGCCCAATGCGCCACCCTTCTGATAGCAAGAAAGCGCGGTTTTGTTGTCGTTCGTCAATTCGTACATTAGACCCAGATTGGACCAAGCGGCGCCGAATCTGGGATTTCCTGCGATGGCATTGCGAAAGGCTTGCTTAGCAAGATCGTATCGCTGCAGTGTGCCAAAGGCATTGCCGTACAGATACCAGTAATGCGCATTCATAGTACCGGCAGCGACACCATTCTGTTCGCCTTGAGAAACTGCTCTGTACGCAGCATCGAGATTGTCGGCCCGTGAGTAACAGACTGCCAGGGCGTGCCATACTCCGGGCTCATTCGGCTTGATCTGGCTTGCTCGATTGAATGCTGCGATTGCCTCGTTATTTCGATTTAGACGCGCATTGGCCACAGCTAAGTCGCACCATGCGTCGTAATTATTCGGTTCCCGTTTGACCCATTCAGCACTGAACTGAGCCAATCCACTCCAGTCTTTTCGCTGAGTGATTTGATTGGCTGTTCGAAGAGAAGGATTTGTCTGGGCGTTGCAATTAGTGCAAATCGAGAGCCAGGATACCAGCGCCAAAATGGTTGCTAACCGTTGCATGGGGTGTTCCTCTTAAGACTAGGCGACCAAAATACCACACAAGTGTCTCAAGCAAAACCTCGTATTTACCGCATAAGCGTGTCAACGAAAGGCTGCACAACCGCCGATCTCAGATTGGCAGCCTCACCTGGCGCTTGATCCAAACGAAATAAACGACACCGTCGTTAACGATCTGGAAATTGCCTATGCGAAGCACGACTCAAAACACGGAAAAGAAATCTTGCAGCAAATTGGAGAACGGGAATCAACCAGCATGAATCAGAAACTGGACGCACTCGTAAAAGACGGGTTGCCTGATATACGAGTGGTCGACATGGGATTGCCAGACCCTCACAGTGTGGAATTGCAAATAATCAATGTCTGGCAAAATGCCCAATGCTTCAAACTACGGATTTTTCCTTCAACCAGCCCGGCGCCTTCAGGTGATTTTCCTTGTAGAATTTTAGTGGATCCGCTTTCAGTTGAGAAATCATCACTGGAATGGTTTCGTGCAGTGAATGCTGGGGATTCCAACCTAATACTGCCTTCGCCTTATCAATACAGAGGTCGTAATTGTCGTCGGCATGATCAACCATCCATGGTTTGACGAACGGCTTGTCCATGAACGGAATTTCCATTTCAATGGCTGCGCCTAATTTTGCTATCGGCTTTGGCACGGAAAAAGTTTTCCAATCGGTGCCGTGAGTGAGCATGCCGATTTGTTTTTGCATCTCCTCATAACTCATTGCATCAGGTTCACCGATCTCGAAAACAGAAATGTTGGGTAGACTATCCGCATGGTCGACAACAGCTTCGAAAGCTTTGACCAAATCGTCCACATGCACGAAAGATTGTCTGACATCAGTGTCGCCTGAATATAGATGTCCTTCCAATTGTCCTTCGTAGATTCTTTGAATTTGGTGAGCGATCGGAATGGAGTGGCAGTCGTCGGCATAAACACCGGCAATCCGCAATAGAACGCTGGGAATCTTTCCATGTTTCTCGTGTATCAGCTTTTCGGTTTCAACCTTTGATTTGGGGTATTGCCATGTGGGTTCTATTGGCGATTCTTCCGTGATCTTCTCACCAGGCTTGTTCGGTTGGTGCACCAGCATCGAACTGGAAAAAATAAATTGACCGACATCATAGTTTTGAAGCTCTCGCAACATGCGACCTGTGCCTTCGACAGTGATCTCTTTATATAGCGGGCTGTCTTCACCCGAAAAGCTGTAATATGCGGCGAGATGCAACACCGCTTTGATCGTGTGACCATATTTCTCTTTAAGCAGAGCAAAAGTCTTTTGCATGCTCTCGTCTGAAGATAGATCGCAGAAAAGACATTCTAAATCAGTCGAGGGTCCTTGAGCTGGCTCCTTGTCGAAACCAACAACCAGGTTGCCTCTGGCCTGGAACTTCTTCGCCAGAGCCTGTCCTATGAAGCCGCTGCTGCCTGTAATCAATATCACTTCTTTGTCAATGCTCATCGATTATTACCTCTTGGTTCTGTGATGGACGAAGCAAAAGCAATGGCGTTCCCTGCCTAATTGTGATCAACTTGTGTCCAAAATAAACAGAGCGCAGTTGGAACAGAAATTGCTGAAGCCCGTCAGGGGCAAAACAGCCAAGAGGGAATGAGTCCAATTGGCCACGCGCTTACTATTGGGCGGCCACGAGGATCAGTTGCCATTAGAAAAAGGAATTAACAAGTGCCAGCAGAACATTCAGACGCTTTCGTATTTTTAGGCGCTAGTGGCGACCTCGCTTACAAACAAATTTTTCCGGCATTACAATCGATGATCAAGCATGGACATCTCGACATTCCTGTGATCGGGGTGGCTAAGTCGAACTGGAATTTAGATAAGCTGAAATCGCGTGCCAGAGACAGTCTTGAAAAGCATGGCGGAGTCGATGAAGAGGCATTCCAAAAGCTTTGTTCTTTACTGCAGTATATCGACGGCGATTACGCTGACGCAGAAACGTTTCAGCAGCTGAGGGCTAAGCTTGGTGAGGCAAAACACCCGCTTTATTATCTGGCGATACCACCGAATTTGTTCAGCACCGTCGCCAGCGGTCTGGCTAAGGCTGAATGCATCAAGAACGCTCGCGTGGTCGTCGAAAAGCCCTTCGGCAGAGACCTCGATTCAGCCAAAAAGCTCAACGCAACGCTCCACAAATACTTCAAAGAAGACAGTATTTTCAGAATCGATCACTATCTGGGTAAAGAACCGGTTCAGAATCTCATCTATTTCAGATTCGCTAATCAAATAGTCGATGCAGCATGGTCTGGAAAATATATCGAGAGTGTTCAGATCACTATGGCTGAGGAATTCGATGTTTCGGATCGCGGCAAGTTATATGACGAGGAAGGAGCGATACGCGATGTTGTGCAGAACCACATGCTTCAAGTGATTTCGTGTCTGGCCATGGAATGCCCTGAGAGTAACTCACACGAATCGATCGCTAACCAGCGTGCACGGCTGATGCAATCGATTCGTCCGCTTGAGAAAAAGGATGTGGTGCGAGGACAGTTTTCCGGATATCACCAACAGCCGGGGGTAGCCGAAGATTCTAGTGTTGAGACATTTGCCGCTCTCAAATTTCACATCGATAACGAACGTTGGCAAGGAGTTCCCTTTTACGTGCGTGCTGGGAAATGTATGCCTGTGACGATCACTGAAATAATGATCAGGTTTAAACATTCTGAACATCCCGTCCTGGATGAATCTAAAACCGGCGATGATGGATATTACAGATTTCGTCTCAGTCCGAATGAACAAATTGCACTTGGAGTCAGGATCAAAAAACCCGGCGAAGAAATGATCGGCAGTCTCGATGAGCTTGTTGTGCATGAAGCGCCAAAAGACGAGATGCCGCCATACGAGAGACTCTTAGGCGACGCTATGAATGGTGATGCCACAATGTTTTCACGAGAAGACTCAGTGGAAGCGGCCTGGCGAGTTCTGGATCCGATTCTAGACAATGTGACGCCAGCATATCAATACGATAAGAACAGCTGGGGACCAACGCAAGTAGAAAATGTCGAACCGCCACACGGCTGGCACAACCCGGTGCCGGACAAACCAGAAGATGCTAAATAGGAGGCGACCACATGACAGCGTCGTTGTTAAAAAGTTCGAACACAAAAATCGATGAAGAGTGCATCAACACAATTCGCTTTTTGGCAGTGGATATGGTGCAGAAGGCCAATTCTGGTCACCCGGGATTGCCACTCGGTTCAGCGGCGATGGCTTACACCCTCTGGCAGCGCTTTCTCAATGTCAATCCGACCGACCCTAACTGGTCGAATCGCGATCGGTTTGTCTTGTCTGCCGGTCACGGCAGTGCTCTGCTTTATGCCCTTTTACATATGGCTGGCTTCGCTTTGTCTCTCGACGACATCAAAAATTTCCGTCAATGGCAGAGCAAAACGCCTGGACATCCCGAGTACAAAGACACACCAGGTGTTGAAGCCACCACTGGTCCGCTCGGGCAGGGCTTTGGAAACGCGGTCGGTATGGCTATCGCCGAGGTCGCACTCTCAGAACGTTATAACAAACCGGATTTTGCAATCGTCGATCATTACACATATGTCCTGGTCAGCGACGGTGACATGA
>CAJCHQ010000220.1 GCA_903970295.1 Bryobacterales bacterium | reverse complement strand
CTATCTCACAAAGCCGTTCGAGCCGAAGGAATTGTCGATGCGTGTCATGGCACTTCTCCGCAGACCACCGCTCAAGTACACCAAAGTCCTGACCGTCGGCGATCTGGAGCTGGACTTGCTCGGCTCCATGCTCAAAGTCGGTGGGTCACCCGTCGAACTGGATCCTCTTGAGCTGACGATGTTGGAGTTCTTCATGCGCAATGCAAATCAGGTTTTTTCTCAAGAGGAATTGATCAATTGGGTTTGGCCGGGTGATGTTCGTCCGACTGAGGGCGCAGTGACAACTTGCATCAAACGTTTGCGGAAGAAAATCGATGCTGCCGACGGTGAGTCTCATATCCGCACCGTTTACGGTGCCGGTTATTGTATGGATGAGAAGTCATAAAGTCGACGATTCGATCGCGTCTGCTTTTTTTGCGTCACCTCTCGCACGCAAAAGATTTGCGTAATTCTTAGAGACTTCCCGATAGAGTGGGCTGTTTGCGTAGTGAATTTGTTTGAGGATTGACAAAGATTGTTCGAACTTAGCAGCTGCATCCTGAGTTTGGTTCTCGTTTGCCAGAGCCGCGGCCAGACCGTACAGGGCGGTGGCATAGGCTGTCTGGTCGGTCAATTGTTTGGCCGTCGCCAGAGCATTTTTGAATTCAGCCTCAGCAGATATATAGCGTTTTTCCTGCAAATAGGAGATCCCTAGATCGTTAAAAGCGCGAGCCGCTAAATCCGGGAAAAGGTTTTTTTGAATCAGCCACCTGGACGTATCTTGGAATGTGCTCTCAGAAGATCCAGATGTCTCTTTTTTACGGAGTTCTTCGGCTTCACCCAATGAGTTTTCAATGAGCTTATATGCTTGCGCATGTTGTCCCTGACTCTCGAGCTTTTGCGCTTTATCTAAAATGACGTGACTCTCGGGTGGAATCGAACAGCACCAGACGATTAAGGCGATCATCCCGGCGATGGCGATCAATGCATAATTATTGGCCTTCCTGGTTTTATCTTGTAGAACTGTGCGGCCGAGCGGATCCAGTCGAAGTAGAGTAGTGAAAGCAGTGTCAGTTATAAAGGTGATGAACATAATCAAAAGCGGCAATGCTCGCAATGGCGGAATCACCATACAAATCATGTACAGTGTTCTGCGAAAACCGCGGCTCGACTCGGACATCGAAAGAGATCCGCACAGAAGCATGTAGTAAATCGGATTTCGTGCTTTCATCGCCTGGACAACTCCAGCGTAAGCCCATTCCGAGTGCGGGTTCATGCGCAGCGATTCACGAAATCTCTCGATTGCTTCTTTCGCCTTTCCTTGATTGACCAAAATCCAGCCTTTGCTGGCGTGAGTAGTGGGATTTTCTGGTTGCAGACTCAAGGATAAATCAACATATTTTTCAGCCTCCGCATACCGTCCAAGAACGATTAGTGATCGTGAAATCAAACTGAGACAGTCGATGTTCTGGGGATCATACTTCAACCCTTTCTCGGCATATTTCATCGCTTCCTGCCAATTTCGCTTGGCTAATTTGAGCTCTCCTGCGAACTGGTAATAATCAGGATCGGTGGGATCTAAGCGCAGCGCTTCTTTGATCGCTTTTTCAGCCTCTTTGGGTTTTCCGCCCATCGATTCAATCGTGCTCAGAACAAAGTACGGGTAAGGCATGTCGGGAGCGAGACCAACAGTTTCACGCGCCTCTTTGCGGGCTTTATCGAATTTGTTCTGGCAGGCATACGTTAGAGCCAAAAGCGCATGAGTCGGCATATCGGTAGGATTTTCCGCCAGCGCCTTACGAAACTCGATTTCTGCTGCATCGTACTTTTTCATTTGGCGCAGGGCGGCGCCTTTTTGAAAATGTGTACTCATGGAACCTCAGACTGCAAATCGTATTTGCCATCGAAACTGTGCGCTCGCCCTTTCATAATCATCAAAAAAAGTGCGGATTTGGCAAGAATAACCTGAAACCGCTCAGAATAGCGCAGTCTTTTCATTATATTCCGTGGCCGATGTCTTTCAGCGCGCTTTCACGACAGGAATCTCCGCCCAGTCCGAAGTGTACGCTGGGCTTTTGAATTCGGATTTAACCAACCACGGCTTCTGGATGCCTTCGGCAGCGAGGAAGAGCGTGCCGCGACCCCACTTTGCATTAGCCGCGTCGAGCGCTTTCATCATTTTCTCTGATTTACAGTCCAGATCTGTCTGTGCGAACATAGACATCTGGCGACCGTCTCGCGAGCTGATTTTCCCTAATGTCACTCCAGCTTTTTGATACGAATAGCCTGCTTTAAACACACCTCTCAAAGCTTGAACCGCATGCTTGACGATGGTGATTGTGTCGTCTGTAGAATGAGGGAAAGAGACGACGTAAGAGTCGGAGAAGTTGTTGGTTGTGTATGGACTGGTGCGCACGTAGACACTGACTTCCGCTGCCACTGACTGGTCCCGCCGAAGCTTTTCGCAAGCTTTGGTTGCGTACATCGTGACAGCTTCTTCCAGTTCTTGCAGCGTTTCAACCGAGCGCCCAAACGAACGCGACGAACAGATCTGTTTGCGCGCATCGTCTGCGCTCTCGATACCGATACAGGGCGTGCCTCTCAATTCGAGAATCGTGCGTTTCATCACCACGCTGAACATTTTCTCGAGGTATGCTTCATCGCTTTCGCGCAGCGCGAGGGCAGTGGCAATGCCCATCGTCTGCAAGCGTTCGGCCAGCTTTCGGCCTATGCCCCAGATATTGGCGACTGGAATCGCTTGAAGAAGCTGATTTTGTTTAGAGTCGGAAACGGCTGAATAATCGAAGACCCCACCAAACCGCTTTGAAGATTTGGCCACCGCATTGCTAAGTTTAGCCAGAGTTTTGCTGGGTGCGATGCCGATGCAGACAGGCAACCCCAGAGATTGATTGACTGTTGCCTTGATAGTTTTCGCCGCTTCGCTAAAATCATTGATGCCGGCAACGCGCAGAAAACATTCGTCGATCGAATAAATTTCTTGCTGCGGAGCGAAATTGCCGATCAAGCTCATCACTCGTGCCGACATGTCGCCATAGAGTGCGTAATTGGATGAACGGGCGATCAATCCGCGTTCTTTGACTAGGTGTGCGACTTTGAAAAACGGCACACCCATGGTGACACCGATTTCTTTTGCCTCATTCGATCGGGCGACGACACAGCCGTCATTGTTAGACAACACAACGACGGGTTTCCCCTCGAGTTTGGGATCGAATACGCGCTCGCAAGAGACGTAGAAGTTGTTGCAGTCTACCAACGCATATTTTCCATCAATCATAGGTATTAAAGGTGGTGCACGACGTGGGTGACAACTCCCCAGATTTGAATCGCTTCTCCATCGGCTTTCGGGCGATCGGACGTTTCAACATCGGCAGTCAAAACGAGATCATCGCCTTGTTTTTCGAGTCTTCTTACGACGAGTTCTCCGTCGACTACGGCGACTACGATTTTGCCATGCGCCGCGCTGACCGAGCGATCGACGATGAGCAAGTCTTGATTACTGATGCCCGAAGCTTTGAGGCAGTCTCCGTCGACGCGCATGAAGAATGTAGCCGCTCTGTTTTTGATTAAGAGCTCGTTCAGGTCTAGCGTTTTGTCTATGTAGTCGTCAGCCGGGGAGGGAAAACCTGCTGATGACCGAGTACCGGGCAGATACACGGGGTGACAGTCTCATTCGTTGCGGGATACCATTCATACATATGGTACCGTAGGCAGTCCACATAGGCAAGCGATTTGAGCTGATTTAATTTATTTGCGTGTACGAGAAGTATTGAAAAACCTACTGTTCGATAAACGGCATAAATTGTGGTGCGTATCTTTCGCCGGCCTTGTGCTCCAGCGCCTTGTCGATGGCAATGTGGTCCGCCGCAGTTAAACCGATATCGGTTGACTTACAGTTTTCAACCAGCCGGTCGATTTTGGTCGTTCCCGGAATGGGAACGACGTTCGGCCCCCGTGAAAGGCACCAGGCAAGAGCAATTTGTGCCGGCGTCGCTTGGTGATTCGCAGCGATGGCGCGCACCGTTTCGACAATTTTCAAATTGGCTTGCAGGTTTTCTTCGCGGAAGCGAGGATCGTTCGTGCGAACGTCTCCTTCTTTAAGTTCTTTTCTCGATTCAAAGCTGCCACTCAAGAAGCCTCTGCCGAGTGGCGCATACGGAACCAGACCAATGCCCAGTTCGTTCAAACAAGGAATTACCGACTCTTCCAATTTACGTTCCCAGAGCGAATATTCGGATTGGACTGCCGTAATCGGGTGCACTGCATGAGCCGCTCTGATTCTTTGGGTACCAGCTTCGGAAAGTCCCAGATAGCGAACTTTTCCTTCTTTGACTAATTCGGCCATGGCGCCGACAGTTTCTTCGATTGGTACGTTGCGATCGACGCGATGCTGATAGTACAAATCAATTACGTCAGTGTTCAATCTCTTCAGACAACCTTCGGCTGCAGATTTGACATTTTTCGCGGAACCATCGAGACCGAGGCGCTCGCCATTCTCGAATTTGAAGGCGAATTTGGTGGCAACGATCACCTGGTCGCGTTTTCCCTTCAAGGCTTTAGCGAGTAGTTCTTCATTGGTGTAGGGTCCGTACAGCTCGGCTGTATCGAAAAAATCAACGCCCAGATCGATCGCTTTGTGAATCAAGGCGATCGATTCTTTTTCGGAAACCCCGCTGTGGTCGTAGAAGGCGCTCATGCCCATGCAACCCAGTCCGAGAGCTGATACTTCGAGCTCTCCGAGCTTTCTCTTTTCCATTGTTTTGGTGGTGCTTCCCATTGCTTACTCCTTGGAGATCTTTAGCGAGCGACTAGTTCAGCGAAATCAGTGCTCAGCGTCAGCTGTTTCCATTTTTCCAATTCTTCTTTAAATGCAGTGGTGTTCGTCGACGCCCGGTTGAAAGCATCGGATCCAAGCAGCAAGTGCAGAGGTGGAGAGTCAGAATCGACAGCATGGATAATGGCTTTCGCTGCTTTCTCCGGGTCGCCGATTTGTTTTCCTTTCATGCTTTCTAGATGTTTCTTCACCTGACCGGCGCTGCCTTCGTAATCATCAATTGCGGAGTCAGTGTGCTTGATCGAAGAATCGTTGAGGAAGTCAGTGCGAACAGCGCCTGGTTCGACGATCGTTACTCTGATGCCGAGGTCGCGCACTTCATGGGCAACCGAAATTGAAAGTCCTTCGACCGCGAATTTTGCCGCGGCGTAGAACGCATAACCTCCAACTGGAGCCAATCCAGCAATAGACGACAGATTGACGATGTGCCCGCCATGTTGCAGTCGCAGGAATGGCAGTGCTGCCTGCATGACGTGTACAGTGCCGAAAAAATTCACATCCATAACATCATTGAATTCTCGCGGTGTTGTCCCTTCCATTGCTCCGATTAGCCCGTATCCAGCATTGTTGACGACAACGTCCAGACGCCAGTAGAGCTCGTGTGCTCTGGTGACGGCAGTAAATACTTGCTCGCGTTTAGTCACGTCTAATGGCAGCATGTGCAATTTGCCATTGGACTGCTTGATGTCGGCTTCGCCGGTACGCGACGTGCCGATGACAGTGTCGCCTCGAAGGAGTGCCGCTTCTGCCAGCGCTTTTCCCAGACCTCTAGAGACACCAGTGATGAGCCAAATTTTGTTTTTCGTTTCCATGGCAAACACCCCGTACGCGTTCGATTGCCGACCTTTAGCTCTTTATATTAAAACTCCTGGTGTCTGGTGGATACAATGCCGATTCCTGTCAGATGTTTGCCTAATCCTGCAAGCACAACTATAAAAGGACAAACCAAAGACTATTATAATGATGACGGCAACAGGTAGACCTTTGTGTTCCTCAGCGCGAATCGAGGCAAGGTGATGAGTAAAGCTACAGACAAACAAAAGCGGATGACCGAGTTGCTTGATTGCCTCGCTATTAAAGAAGGAGTGCATTACTCGACGATTTTGGACGGTATCAAATTTATGCGGGCGAATGGTTCCCGTCCCAAAGCGCCTGTGATGTACGAGCCAAGTATAGTCTTTGTCGGGCAGGGCCGCAAACGTGGATTTCTGGGCGATGAAGTGTATGTCTATGACGCGCACAATTATTTGGTGCTGACCGTGCCAATGCCGTTTGAATGCCAAACTGAAGCTACTCCAGAAGAACCTCTGCTGGCATTTTCAGTAAAGATCGATATTGCTGTTCTCAACGAACTGCTGATGAAAATCGATCCGCGGACATTGCCTAGACCTGCTGACGCGGTCAGAGGCATTTATGCAACGGCGATGAATGAGGCTCTCACCGACGCTGCGATACGTTTGTTGGAGTGCATGTCGAACCCGGGAGATGCGAAGATTCTCGGACCGCAGATCATGCGTGAAATAACCTATCGCGTGCTGTGCGGAGAAAATGGTGGTGCGCTGCGCGAGCTGATGGCTATTAATGGTCGAGTCGGACAAGTGCAACGTGCCATCGAGCGCATGCATTCGCAGTATCATACGGCGCTCGATATACAGACGCTCGCCGATGAAACAGGTATGAGTGCGTCGGCTTTTCATCACAATTCAAAGCGTTGACTGCGACTTCACCTTTGCAATATTTGAAGACGATCAGATTGCACAAAGCAAAGATGCTCATGCTTAATGACGGTATCACGGCCGGTGCGGCGGCAGAGCGCGTGGGCTATGAGAGTGCTTCGCAGTTCAGTCGTGAGTTTAAGCGCTTTTTTGGAGATTCGCCAGTGCAGGTGATTTCTAAAACTCGCGAAATGTTGGGTTTGACAGACCCAGTCATGGCGGCGGTCGAGTGAACTTGGGTTGGAATCATGTCTATTCAGGTGCTGGAAACTCTTTTATTGCGCATCCGAATCGTCTACTCGGAAGCATGGCCTTCACGGTTCGATATTCTTTTCCATTCCAAATAATAAATTCCATATTTGGTCCGACGTTGAGATCGGCGGCGTACTGATACTGATGTGTATTCTGCACCGAATATCCATCAACTGCCACAAAAACATCACCAGCTTTTAGTCCGTATTTGTCTGCCTCATAACGCTCATTCTCTTTTTGAAAATATTCCTCGGCATCATCGAACTTACCCATTCGCTCGTAGAGATTGGCCAACGTCAAAAGACCAGCTGCTGAATAAACTTCAGCGGCATCTTGAGCCAGTTTTAGAGCTTTTTCTTTTTGTCCGTGATCGTAGTAATAGTTCACCAACCAAGCACTACTGTTTGCTAAAAGCACCGCGTTTCGAGCTTTTTCCACACCGGTCTCATATGCTTTGACTGCTTCATCGATACGCTTTTGGGCAACCAGGTAGTCACCTAATTTGAAATACATGTCCGGCTTGTATTGAGCTATTCTCTGCAAACTTTTGATGTGTTTGCTTGGGTCGTTTTCGGTGGCCTCGGCAATCGTTTGCATGGACCTGATGTCTATGTCGGCGAGTGGCCCGAAAGCTGCTATCAGTTGATCTTCAGTCGCCTTTCCGGTTCCGTACTTCGCGCATTCCCAATCATAGATGAGGTATTCGTTATGTGGTGCAAGATCGACCAGTGCTTTCAGTTGTTCGGTAGTCAATTCCGGATTCTTGTCGAATCGCCGATTGCTATAGTCGAAAGCGGTTCCCAGTGGATATTGTGGAACGAACCAGCTAGCTGGACCTGGCACTTTAGATTTGTCGGGGACGCAGTACTCAATGCGCTGGCAGAGTTCGCAGTTGACGTCTTCCGGGCTTTTTGCCAACAGCTCGGTTAAACTTGCAATTACGGTGTCATCTGGTTTTGCAAGTTTTAGCCATTCCACACTGAGTTTTACAAGCGGATACAGTCTGATCGAGCTTAACGATTTGTCTGCCCACGAGGCGGTCGCTTCGGCCTTGTCCTTCACACCCCAATAATTTCGCTCGAAATAATATTTTTGCCAGACGCTATCTAGAAGGTGTCGAGCGTGAAATGCGGCCATATCATTCCAGCTAATTGGTTCTAAATGCGTTGTCGGCGCCGTGGTCAAACAGCGGGTGGGTCGCAAACTCAGCTCGGCATCCGCTTCCTGGCTGTCTTTACTCATTTTGCCGGTGAATAGCTGTTGATCCCGCAAAAAATCATCGGATTCGACCTGAAGCGATGGCTCTGTAAATACGTGGCCGGATTCTACAGTAGCGATTCCTCGAATTCCTATTCTCATCCACTCGGCTGTGTTGACCGCAATCTGCGAATGTATGGCTTGAACTTTTCCAGGAATCGATCCAACATTTCGTTTAGAGATGTTGGAATGTCGGGCTTCGCTTCGGCCGGTTTGCTAGATGACTCGGTATAGATTGCGTCTTCATGAGGCTCATCGTCATCTTCGTCGGTGAATTTGTCGACGAGTCGAACTTCAAGCCGAATCTCCTTTTGACCTTTCTCGCTTTTCGCCGAAATTGATAGGCGAGGGAAAGTGGGCTCACTATTTTCCGTGGAAACATCAATGCCAACTTTCTCCAATTTGCTTTTCACCAACTTTTGCACTTCCGATTTCATGGCGGCATCATTAGAAGGCGCTTTGGTTTCTGGATTTATGAATTCGCATTCCACATTCAAAATGAGACGATGAAAACCACGAGCTTTAAATTGGACCATCTCTGCGTCGCGGTCATAGTCGTCTTCGAACTGCGGTGTTCCACGCGGCGCGTCACGAACCGGTGGCATAGACAATCCGGCGAGAATGATTAGAGCCGGAAGAATTGGGTTGTGCATATTAGAAAGACCATTTTTGACTTATGGAAAGCATTTTTGCCGCGGTTCGACTCTTCATCAGCTCACACGCCCTACCAACCAATACAACAAAAATAGTATGCCAGCCTGCTGCAGTCGCTCGAAAAAATATGGAGGAATTCCTGATCCAATATGACTCCCGGATTCTGGATCGAACTCAAAAATAGGGTTTAGCCAGTAATCGCCTTCGCTCTCGTACATCATTAACTCTTTGCGCTTCTGCGGCAAAAGCTCTGACATGCTCGTAATTCGCCAAGCGGTCTCTGTCAAACGCGCAGTCTGAATAACCAAGTTTATTGCACTCGCGATCAGCTCTCTAGCCGCGCGCTCGGACAAACTGGCATCCGCCTTGCGAACCAAAGCCTCGAGCTCGAACAAACCGAGTCGCCTGCTGGGGGCACAAACGGTTAGTATGCTACCCGGACAGTCATTCCTCATCACCTGCAGCAACTTCGCCTGGTGGAGACTCGCGCAGTCACCAATTACGCGATCGCCTGACTCGATCACACAGGCGCGCAGAGCCGCAACCATTTCGGCTTTACCTGCATTATTGTTGCAAGAAACAAGTACGTTAAGATTGCCTCGAACACACGCTTGCACGATGAGAGACATTGCTTCTGTCAAGACTTTCATTTGCCAGAGATGATCGTGCTTCGGCGATGCGATGATCCTACGCCCTTGTTCAACTAGGCTTGGTTGCAAATGCGAACGCTTAGAAGCTTCGGTCATTCGTTGTGTGGTCTCATTAATACTTGCCAGACGCATCACTTTGGGCGTATTGCGCTTAGGTGCCGCTCTGCTCTCCTTAAAGAGATTTTGCGGCATTGGTATCCATAGCGTCGCCTCCGTAAGATAGGTCGTACCATCACCGAAACGATATTTGTATTTAGCTGAGGGCGAGACCTGCTCAATTGCTAGAGGACGTTCCATGACAAAGACCGCATCGCCAAGAAACGCGCAGCAAGCAGTTTCGTGCGCGATATTTACCCAATTCAGAAGTTGCCTGGCCGCATTAGATGAAAAATCGTCTTTCAATAATTTTTCAAAAACAAACGCAATCGGCAATAGTTCAGTCAGAAGCAAGGCCGTACTGACCCCGCAAGCTGTAATTCCGCGAGCTGCGATCGAGTATCTCATCCGGCGGTCCTTAGCTGCCGGATGCCCATCGCCCGCTAGCCACATAGCTAGATCATCAAAAATCTTGTTGCCAAACTGATAACTGATACTGGCTGTGTCGAGGTTGTTCCAGGAGACTCGTGTGTTCCTTGATTTTAGTTCCTGCACGACAACTTCTTGTTCGCGAATGTCTGAGAGAAGTGCGCATTGCAAATAGCGCTCAACATCGAAGTTCACCCCCTGAATTGGAAAGCCATCCAAGAAGCTCGACGGTCGTGAGTCAAACTTGACGCCGGGGTTCATTTGCCAATGCGGGATGCCCCGAGCCTCCCAAGAGGGCAAAGGCTGCAGCTCGCGCAATTCACCGAGGATGGTGGGGCTCATTCTGAGTTCACACTGTTTTCGCCACATAATGCACGACGTTTTGAGGTGCCCCCTCGCACCGTTGGGATAAGCGTTGGTCCGGCGCCACCACGTCTCGGTATCTATACTTCGAAGTCTGTCAATCTGCTCAGAAGCCGTTTGCCACAGATGCTTCCATGGTGCGAATCTCAAATTGGCTTGTAGGGCACGATGAGTTCTATTTTCAAAGATTCCGGGAATCGATGCGAGCAATGGCAACGTCAACATTTGCCATGGGCTTGCGCACCAGATGACTGAGGGTGGTTTCTGTCTTGCATCGTTGTATATGTTGTTGATCGCGCCTTCGACTAACGTGCGATCAGAACAGCGTTCCGTCGATAACGCGATCTCACTCCACTTTTGCTGATACTCCAACCACTCATTTTTCTCAAGTTGTGAAAGCTGATATCCAGGTTGAGTGAAATCTGACATGATTTACCGCCGGCAGGAAAATGACGTCCGGGCTTGTCCGTAATGAGCGCGGTGACAGCTGAGAGCCGAGTCAACTGGGATTAGTAAAGCGAAGCACGCACATATCCATATTATTACAAATGCATCGTTTGGCAAGTCGATTAGAGGTGCACTGTTGATACGCCAGGTTCATAGATGCAACATAAATTTTACGACGCAGCCACGCTGGCTCGTGCACCCCTTCGGCGATAGAACTGGGACCTGCCAAGCTACGAGCTGATCCAGCGCATCAGTGAGGTCTAGCGTTGCTTCGCTACCGGCTTTCCGAAAGTAGTGATTAACTTGACCACAGGTCGGGTTAAACAAAGTCTTTTAGCCGTTTGGTAGAATTTAGATCGCAATCCTTAGTTCAAGTGTTTTAGTGCGTGGTCTAGTTTATATCTCATTATCAGTCATGTGTTTTATCGCGGGTTCACCGGTCTGGTCCTCCGACACTATCACTGCATTCGGTGGCAAACCTGTATTGCCGCAGTTCAGTGACACAGTCGTTGATTACGATCTAGACCCAGCTGTGGAAAAATTTTTGATACATCTACCCAGCGATTACTCGAGTCGGCAAACGTACGGTTTGATGGTCTTTATATCTGGTGATGTCGATATGACCTCGCTGCCTGCAGAGTGGGATGAAGTTTTGCGGAATAAAAGACTGCTTTTTGTCTCTCCTCAAAAAGCAGCTAATGATCAGGGTCTGCAGCGCAGAATGGGATTGACTGTGATGGGTGCCATGCAAATGCAAAAGCACTATCGCATCGACAAGCGACGTATTTATGCCGCGGGATACTCTGGAGGAGCCAGGGTCGTTAGCAATGTTGCTTTTCATCAACCGGATGTGTTTAGAGGCACTGTTCAAATGTGCGGATCCGATTTTTACCGACCTGTGACAAAGGTGCATGAAGATGGACCTGACAGAGGACGTCCTTACGGATTAATGACAGGGTTGGAGCCGACTAAGCAACAGATCGATTACGTGAAGCGGTATGTTCGTTTTGCCTTGATTACAGGCCCAGGCGATTTTAGACATGGAAATATTCTGAACATCGCCGAGGGAGGCTTTATCAAAGACGGCTTTCAAGCCAAAGTTTTCGACATCCCAGAGATGCGACATGAGTTCTGCAACGGACCTACGCTTGCTCGGGCAATCGATTTTCTTGAATCCGGGCGATGAGAGGTGGGCGTTAGTTTGTTGCCAAGCGATTTCAAATCCGGTTATGGCCGCCATTACCGCTGCGCATTCTTTCCTGTCGTTCTTCTTCCCACTCGCTTTTTCGGTGTGCACTGCGATTACATATTCAGCACGCGCATGTCAGGACGCCATTGCCTGAGGTGCCATGTGTGTGTGGATTTGCGTGTCAGAATGTCGATGTAGCGGTTAATCGATGTGCTTCATCATCAGGGCTGAGTGCGATGTTCTCGCCGCTGGAGCCACTTGCAGCCTGAATCCAGAGAATAGCCGACGTATGCTGTAACCAGCCCTAAGCCGAGAATAGTCTGCCAGTTTTCCAGCCAGTACTGACATTCGACGAGAAAATCCGTGTTCTCTAACTGAGGTCGAAGTGCGTTATAAGCCCTGGCTGCAACCGGAAAAGCGTTAGCAGCCACTCCTACAAATTTTCGCAGAAGCGGAAGATTGACTTGGATCATATCGATGCCTTCCTGACCGTATCGAATCGTGACAGGCCTTGCGTTACAGCCAATTTTCGCAGAAAGTCGCAGAACCCCGCAAACCCGTTTTGGACTAATAAAATGTTACTCCCCCGTTGCCAAGGCGGTGAGTTGTGTTAAATTAACAGAGGAAACAGTCTATAAAAGCGGGCTTGCGCTGGCTTTATTACTGCAAAAGAGGATTCTCAAATGACTGAAACTATTACGTCGGCGCCAGCAATCGTCTCGGTGACCGAATCGGCTGCAGAACAAGTGAAGCAGTTGCTCACCGAAGAGCCTGGTAAAACCGGCTTACGGCTCGAAATCCGTGGCGGCGGTTGCTCGGGAATGTCATATGGCTTGAGTTTCGACAATGCTCAAGAAAAAGACCACGTGACCGAAGTCCATGGCGTCAAGATCTTCGTCGACCCGAAGAGCGCAATTTACCTCAAAGGCACGACACTCGACTTCCAGAGCGGCTTGGAAGGCAAAGGTTTCGTGATTAAAAACCCACAAGCCAAGAGCTCGTGTGGTTGTGGCTCGTCTTTTTCC
>CAJCHQ010000219.1 GCA_903970295.1 Bryobacterales bacterium | reverse complement strand
CGGCGCTGGCACCACCCCCGCCGCCACCACCCGTGCCCAAATGGGGGCCACATTTGCCGGTTTGCAAACAATGAGCGCAGCAGACTTTAGGCGGCTGGACATCGTTGACCGGTGGTGGGGGCGGTGGCTGTGAGGAGATAGTGGTGGGAATTACCAGCGTCTTCAGATTAAGTTGATCGGCCCTTACTTTTGCTTGATATGCAGTTTCGTTTTCGTTGCACTGCCCACGCACGAAATTGAAATCCTTGAGCATCGCGTCATATCGCTGCACTTCCGAATAGAAGTTCCGAACATCACCGTCATATTGGGCGGCTGCAGCCCGAAGTTGTTCGGCGCTGAACTTGAAGTGCTGAGTCGGGATGGAGACCGTGCCCATTTTTGAAGTCGCACCATGCAAAGTCGGATTCGCTTTCTGTTGCGCGCTGACGCCGCCATTCAAAGTCTGGCCGGGTGCTGTCGGTTGTGGTCCTTGTGGCAGCGGCTGGGCTCGATGCACCGTCGGCTGAGGTGCTGCATTGTCGAGCGTGTCCTCAGTCGCTTTCATCGGCGTCTGATCAGTAGAATCGGCGATAGCCTGTAAACCGCCGGATAAAACCACTAAACCGGCAATCAGAACTTTAACTGCGAAATTCTTCATTTGGCGAATGCCCCTGGGTATAGGACTAAATAGCATTCTACCAGTCCAAAAACCAAACAGCCTGCCTGCGCGTAAAGACCTGGTGCTTGCTAAAAATGGACTAACGAAGTATCTACAGTCGGGGTTACGTCGTTTTCAGGGATGTGAGGTTTGAGAATGCAAATTAAGAGCATCGTTTTGTATCCGATCAAATCGTGCAAAGGGATCGAAATTGAAAAAAGTTTTGTCGACGCGAGAGGACTTGTGGACGACCGCAGTTTAATGTTGGTATTCGAAAATGGAAAAATGTTGACCCAAAGAGATCGCCCTCAACTATCGCTGATTCAGCCAACGTTCGAAGCTGCCGGTGTTCTTTCACTGTCCGCTCCTGAACAAGAATCGATTACTTTTTTGCTGCAGTCATTCGGCAAAGAAATTAAAGTAAGCGTACACAATCACACTACGACCGCTGTCGATCAGGGAGACAAAGTGGCTAAATGGCTCTCTGACTTTGTGGGCACGCCTTGTCGGCTGGTGAAAATCGGGCAGCAGTTCGAGCGCTCTGTGGAATTCGATCAAGAAATTGCTCAAGTCGGTTTCGCCGATCACTCGCCTATGGTTATTGCAACGCAAGAGTCTTTGCAATATCTCAATTCTCATTTATGCGAACCGATGATGATAAGCCGCTTTCGCGCCAATATTGTTCTATCTGGTACAGTCGCGTATCACGATGAATACAGATGGGACAGAGTTCAGATAGGTCCAGTCACATTTCAAATTGTGCGTGACTGTGCGCGTTGTGTGATCACTTGCGTCGACCAAGAAACCGCTGCGAAAAGCAAAGAACCTCTTAAAACTCTGGTTTCAGTCGGCCGCCGTTCAGATCATAAAGCGGTATTCGGCGTTCATGCAATGCCGCTTAACTTCGCTGAAATCTCGCTCGATAGCGAAGTCACTGTAACCCAAACGGCACATGAACGTGTTTCAATTCCCTAATGGTCGCAACTTTTTGCCCTCTTCTGCTTCTTAAACGCCACACGTGAGATGGGACAGAGGATTTTATGCGCAAAACTGAAACTAGACAAACCCTTTTGCTGGCTGCAGTAGCCGTCTTGAGCATTAGCTCTACATTTGCTCGACCAGCCGTGGCCGCTGATGATTCTGGCACTCGGGATGCTACTCCGAA
>CAJCHQ010000218.1 GCA_903970295.1 Bryobacterales bacterium | reverse complement strand
ATATGTTCGGCAAAAGCCTCGTGCAAAGATTCAGCTCCACGCAAATCGGCGGCGCGCCTGACAATTTGACCATAAAGACCGGTCAAACTGAAGAAGGAATTGCCGATGCGACTCAAGTAATCGAAGAGGATGAAGAAAGTGCCACCCAAAATCATCTTGCCCGCCGCAAGCGTGCTGCCGGTGTACCAGGCCAGGACCGAGACAATCATCACTGTGACCAGCATAGAAGTGCAAAACCATTTGATTTCGGAAACGGAGATGCTCGTCTTGAAGCCTGGATAGGCAAGATTGATACGGCGTTTCACCTCTTTTAAAACCGGCCGTTCCAGGCGCAGACTGATGACGCTCACGATATTCGTCAAATAGTCTTGCACCGCTGAGGCGATCGAGTTGTCTAATTGATTGAGCCGCTTGTATTGCTCGAATAAGAATTTGTCGAATGAATAAATGAATATCAAAGCAACAAGGGTGGTAGTGACTGCGGCAAATCCGGCGAATGGCTGCACCCAGAAGAGAATTATCTCGGTTCCGACTAACTGCAAGACGAGACGACTCAACTCATAGAGATCGAAATCGAAAAAATCACCAAGCTGCTGGGTAGCTCGATTGATCTTATTAATACTTTCGCCCGAGTGATTGTCTCTTTGCCAATTCAACGGCAATAGAGTAACCGCCCGAAAGAGCTCCGCTTTGTAGTTTGATTTGATCTTGAAGCCTACCAGGCGTTGAATTACTCGCGCTGGACCATGCAGCATCCAGAAGCTAAGCTTGATTGCGAAATAAATGAAAAGGTAGGTGTAGACGCTTTTGATCAGTTCTGCCGTTTTTGGTGCACCGTCAGCAGTGCTGGTTTGGACCGTATTGAGCAGTTTGCCAATCACATACGGTTCAGCCAGACAGATGATCTGGGCGACGACGAACATGCACATGTACATGACAATGATGGGGCGTTTGCTGCCCGCGTATTGCCATCCTCTCTCAATGAGGTAGGTAACCGGATTTCCGCGCATGCTCACTTTTCGCTGCCAGGGAATTCATTTCTTTTATGCCCTGAGCGAGGTTGAATCGAATCTGCCCAAGCAACAAATCTTGGCAAATTAGATAAAATACGTGTCCATGCGGCTTTAGACCAGTCCAGTTTAGACTGCGTCAATCAGACAACTAAACCGTGTGCCCGTTTCGATTTCTTTCAAACAGTCTTTCAAACAGTCTTTAAAGCAGTCTTTAAGACGGTCTTTCAAACATTTGACGATCGGTCTATTTCGAAGCCGCCGACAATTTTTTACCCGAGGCTTTAGCAGTGTCGACCAGCGGTTGTACCTGATCGTCGAGAATGAAGGCAAACATCAGTGGTGCCACGATTGTTGCGTCAGATTCAATGACGAATCTAGGCGTGTCGATGTCCAATTTTCCCCACGATATTTTTTCGTTCGGCACGGCGCCACTGTAGGATCCGTATGACGTCGTGCTATCCGAGATCTGGCAGAAATAATCCCAATATTTGCAGTCTTCTTGCAGATCTTGTTGAATCATCGGCACCACACAAATTGGGAAATCACCGGCGATGCCGCCGCCAACTTGAAAGAAGCCAATCGATGTGTCTTTCGAATTGGTTTTATACCAATCAGCGAGTTCGCCCATGTATTCGAGCCCCGATTTAACAATCTGATAGTTCGAGAGTTCTTTGCGGATCACATGCGACACGAAGATATTGCCCAGTGTCGAATCTTCCCAGCCCGGCACGAAGATCGGCAGGTTCTTTTCAGCAGCCGCGATCAGCCAGGAGTCTCTAGGATCGATTTGATAATGCTTTTCGATCGCCCCCGAACGCAGAAGCTGATACATGAATTCATGAGGGAAAAAGCGTTTGTGCGTTTTGTCCGCCGCTTCCCAGAGTTCGAGAACTTCCTTTTCAATTCTTCGAATCGCCTGATCTTCAGGAATGCATGTGTCAGTGACGCGGTTCATGCCTTTGTCACGCAGCGCCGCTTCGTCCTCGGCACTCAGATCGCGATAGTGTGGCACGCGTTTGTAGTAGTCGTGGGCGACCAGATTGAAAACATCTTCTTCCAGGTTGGCTCCAGTACAAGTAATGGCGTGGATTTTGTCCTGACGAATCATC
This sequence comes from Bryobacterales bacterium, assembly GCA_903970295.1. Next base: position 760 of record CAJCHQ010000218.1, on the reverse strand, counting down.
TCTGCCAGTGACAATCCTAATTCGGCAGTGCTCATGGCGCCGGCGAGAGTGACGAACATCTTGCCGCCTTTCTCCAGATGCGCAACATAAGCTTCAGACGCGTCAATGATGACTGCGGAATTGAAGTGACGATAATGATGCTTGATGAATTGCTTGATGCTCATGATTTCTCCCGATCTAGAAAGAGGGCGGAGCGGCTTCTCAGGCTGACTTTAGCCGCGAACTGATATGTTATGCAAAGCAGCGACATTTCGGGCATCCCTTTTGATAAAGCTTCTCTCAGCGAGTTTCTCAGAGCTTAGATTGTAAGCCAGGCAGCTAGCAGGTTTTGCAAACTTATGTGGCTAATCTGTGTGATGCCATCGACATTCGATCGCAGAAGGTGTTTGATCATCTTGGCGTCCTGACTCTTCTCGTCCCTGTGCTTTTCTAGGAACGAGCTGTTCCCTCTTCAAAGCAGGATAATTATGACTTTAGGCTTTCTTTTCTTGTGTATCGCGGCTACAGCTGTCACTTTCGTGACCATTTTTCTGTGGGCCAGTTTCGTCCCGACCGTCACGCGCGGGCGCGTCAAGGCATCTGATTGGGGTACTTATCCCAATCGAGGACTCGACCCGAACGAAGCGTCAGTAGACCTGGCGGTACCGGCCGGCAAATAACTACTGTTAAGTTTTCAGACCGCCAGCAGTTTCTTGTCGATTTTGCCACTGGATGTTTTGGGCAAGGGTTTGCTGGCCGGCATGCTGGCTTTGACGGGACT
>CAJCHQ010000217.1 GCA_903970295.1 Bryobacterales bacterium | reverse complement strand
GTCGTTTACTAAGGAAATTGCCGAACTTTAGGAAGAATAGAATGGTTTAGTATATTTTTTGTGCAAAATCTGTGAACAGCCAAGGATTAAACGAATTTGAAACATCATTGTCCCTGGCCGATCGTATTATTTGTGCATGCTCAATGACTCCTCTCGAGTCCGTTCTTGATGCTATACCTCACGCTACTACTGGTGGTGCTCTAGTAGCGAGATCGTCCGGGGTGAAGTCTTTTCACCCCGGCGATGAGGTTTTACAGGCTATTTAAAATGCTTTTCGAAGTAACGTCTCAAAGCACCGATTGAGTTGCGGCGGCTCGCAAGTTCTCAATATTTGACTTTATCCATTTCCGCCGTTTGGCGTAGAGTTCATCAAGTCGGTATTCGTTCCACATGCGAACAAATGCCGGTTTGCCCGCGTTATACTCCTGTCTGACGAAAGCTTCCGAAACGGCATTGCACAAATTGAGCAGATTTACCAAGTCAGATCTTTTTTGCCGGTCCAAGCCATAACCATCGCAAAAGACTTTGAACCGGCTAAGCGGATTCAAGCCCCCGAGTCCGTATGTTGCAGCAGAAGCCGGATCATCGAGAGGAACCCATGTCCTCGCCGCGCGAGCTACATCCCAGAGCGCTCGACCGGGGGCAGCAAAATCAAAGTCTATAAAACCTATCGGCTCTTGGTTTCTAAAAACGATATTGCCCGGGCCCATATCGTTGTGTGCAATTATGCCTTTCCCTTCCGGATCGGCTAGACCTGTATTCCAGAAGCTGTGAGGCGGCGGCACGAATGTTCTGACGGCCTCATGATAGGCACGCTGCAAACCGGCTATTCTGTATATGTTGTCATCAGACAAGCTCCAGGGAGTGTAAGGCGGCGCAGGCACCTCACCGGAGATGTAGGATACCCGCTCAACCGAATTCTCTATGGCAATTGCCACCGGTGCACCATTAAAGCCGACCGCACGCAAATGCCTCAGTAACAGATGCACGGCAATGGAATGCGGACCGGCAGGGCGAATGACTTCGTCTCCGCGGCGAAATACGGAGCCAGCATTGGCCACTCCGTCATTAAACAATTCATCAGCCATGCAGGTTGTGCTCCGCGACGAAATCAACGACACAAGGAATCGGGAATATCGTTACACGAGTGTAGCACTGCTGTAACTTTCGCTTCGTAGAATCACCGCAGTCAGGGACCAAGATAACCTCATGCAACAGACAATCGAAACACAATTTGTTTCCAGTGCGGTGCAGTTTGAAGTCAAGCCACTGCGACCGTTCGGCGCTGAGATTGCCGGATTCAGTTTTGACCGAAAGCTAAATGTTGATAGTCTTCGCGCACTCCGTAAGGCTCTGATCGAGCACAAGATGTTATTGATCCGCGATCAACACTTTTCGCCAGCCGAGCAAATCGCCTTTACCAAATTATTTGGTCACGAACTGCTTCGGACTGGTCCTTCCCTCCGTTTTTTGCCCGAATATCCCGAACTGTTTCAAATCACTAATCGCCCCGGCACCGGCAATTCGAACACTGGACAATATTGGCACAGCGACGGTCACTATCTTGCCGATCCAAGCCCAGTGTCGGTCATGCATATCGTCAATGCTACTCGAGACGGAGCAACCTTAGTCACCGACACTGTCGCAGCTTTCGATGCATTGGGCGAAAAAGCAAAGCTATTTCTTGCCAGTCATGGTTTTGTTGTATCAGAGACAGGTGTCGGTCATCCAATTGTTCGAAAACATCCACTTACGGGTCAACTGACTCTGTATGTCAACCTGCGTGCCTCACCAGTCGACAGGGACTTGCACGCAGTGCCAATTATCTCTGAGCTGATCGAAGCACATCTCGCCCGCCCTGGAACTTTCTATGAACATCATTGGCAAGATGGAGACACGCTGGTCGTTGACAACTTCTCCACGGCTCATCGAGGCACGGCTTCGGACCCGCGAAATTTACGCGTGATGCACAGAACCTCGGTAATCGGAAATTCGGTTTGGTGGCGAGCACAACAAGAGCAAGCCCTCAATTAGGTCACAGGCGCATAACTGATCGCACCAAAACGCCTCTCTCTGCCACTAAGCAGCCTTATATTAGCCACATTCAACAGTTGAGCGACAGTCCTACCGTCCTGAGGATATTGCGCCACCCCGGCGCTAAATGTAGCCTTGAAGTTGCTGGTGGTGTCACTGGCGATGAGGATGTCCGAGTAGTCATAAAGCAGATCTTCAATCGCCTTACCGACGGTATCTTGATCTTCGTTGAAAAAGGCCAGGGCAAAAGATTCTTCTCCGAGTCTGCCTCTTAAGTCTTCGGCTTTGAAATGCTGATGGAGCAGCTTGTTCAATGCAAGCGATGCGTCTCTTGCAGCCAGCAAGCCATGATTCAAACTAATCTGAGTAAATTCGTCTACGTTGAGCAAGCAAATCGAGACGGGCACTTCCTCGCCCTGAGATCGTGAGATCAAATCTTTTGCTCGGTTCATGAATTCGCTTCCGGTGAGAGCACCAGTCAGTTGATCAATAGCTCCGGGTCCTTTTCTTAACTGCGCCTGTTGCAGCTGTGATTTTACGCGCGTAATCAGTTCCTCGGCCAGGACAGGTTTGCCCAGAAAATCATCTCCGCCGGCTTGAAATGCTGCCGCGCGTCCGTCCTGGTCGCTTTTCGAAGTGAGAAAGATGATCGCTGTGTCCTTCGTCCTGGGATCGGAGCGCAGCATTCGGCAGACGTCGTATCCACTCAGACCAGGCATCATCACATCTAAAAGAACAAGGTCTGGTTTGAAGTGCTCAACTATCTCCATGATAATAACCGGCTTGTTGAGGGCTCTCACCGTCATCTCTTCCGCCGCCAGAATAGTCGAGATGAATTGTGTCAGCACCTGATCGTCGTCGACGGTGAGAATACGAGCGTTGTTGGTTTGACCGAGCGTAAGCAGAATCTTACACGTCTCAGTGAAGTCATTTTGACTGACATCTTCGGGAAGAATGAGTGAGACACCTGCATAGGTTATGTCTTTTTGCTTCAACGTTGTTGACTGCGGAATTACACAAGCTAGTGGCAATGACCTGTGTTCGGGATACTCTCTCAATTGAGCTGCCACCGATAACATGTGGTGCTCATGCCCCATAGCAAGATCAAAAATGGCTGCATGATATTTATTCCGCTGGGCTTTCTGCTGCGCTGCCGCAAGACTTTCAACAATTTCAATTTTGATCGGCGGATCCGTTTTGAGACCAGCAACAAACACACTGTATTTTTTCTCCCTGCCCCATAACAATATTTTCTTTGAACCAGGCTCCTGCCCGGGGCTTATTGTTTTGCGCATCGAACTTATCGTTGCACGGATGGCGGTTTCACCTTCGGCTAGAAAACGAAAAACTTCGGTCCAGATGATCTCCGCAAGAGTGTCTATGGGATCGAGTCGATTGAGAAGATCTTCGATTTTGCCTGCCGCATCGCCACAATGCTTGAAACCGACAGTACCGGCGGTGCCTCGCACCTTATGAGCGAGATTGATAGCATCGTTCAAAGCCGCACGATCATCTAGGTTTTGGCGGACTAGACCGACAGCCTTAGATAGCTCATTCCACTTCTCGGTCAGTTCCCCGGCATACTGCGCCTGAATGCCGGCAAGATTCTGTTCTCTATCGCGCTTCGAGCGCAGCTGACGGAGAGCATCAAGTGAGTCTTCGTCACCTGCCGCTGGGCTCTCCTCATCACCGAGTGTGGTGTGCACACCTTCAGGCAACGCGTTCAAAGCTGCATCACCTGATGCTACTATCGGTGCAGCGCGCAAGTCCAAATTAGCTGGTAGCAAACTTTC
>CAJCHQ010000216.1 GCA_903970295.1 Bryobacterales bacterium | reverse complement strand
GTCATCCCGGATCGCTATTCGCGACCCCGGCTGACGATTATGGCAGTCGGACTACTATTTGCGCTGTGCGGCGTTTTCTACTGGCTCAATCGATTGCTGTCCTGGCTCAGGCGAGGTCCAGCGACTGTGGAGTTACCAGTCCAGAATCATCAGTTCTGGCAGGCGATGGTAGATGCTGAACACATTCGTCAAAGCCTCAGCTATTATGCCGCAGTCCACCTGGCTTTCCGTCAGTTTCTGGGAGACGCCACTCTCTCTTCTGAGGAGCTGGCCAAAGCCTGGATCGGACACCCGCGCCAAAGAGAGATCGAAGAAACACTGAAAATTCTCGACCAGGCCTTCTACGCCAACGAGTCTAACAGCTTCGATTGGCAACGAGCTCTTGCTTTTATGAAAGACTTCGTTGCCCAGCGGGTTGAGCCAAAAGCGCCCAGAGGCTGGCTCCCAAGCCTAAGCAGATGGAGGTGACGCGATGCTCTCACGCTCTCCCCCTCTGTTCAGGATCTGGCTGCCTATCTGGCTGGCGATCGCATGCGTCAGCCTGATTAGCATTTATGCTTTGACTCCAACTGGTTCTGTTGGCTCTATGATTATCGGCGAGGTCATAGCCCCAGAACCGGTCCACATAAAAAGCGGGCAAGACGTTACGGTGTCTGACCCGCGCAAAACTTATATCGCCGAGGCAGGCTCGCACGTGATCGCCCAAGGTGTCTACTTGAGGGCGCTTGCGGGATCCGTTGTGGAAGGGAAAGATTTAGATAGTGTGATCGCAGCTGGCTCTTTCGCGGAAGGGCAAGGCGCGCGCACTGTCATCACGGGCGAAGCCGGCGCGAAAGTGACGGCCTATGGCGGCGTCTTGGTCATCGCTCACGGCGCCGAAGTGACAGTTTATGGCAACCCGAGAGTATCCGCCGATACCGGCGCAGTCATATATAACTACGGCAGAAACTCTGTAATTTATGCAAACGCTGGTGCTGTTGTGCACTCAAAAGCGGAGAGCTCAAAAATCTACGCTAAGAGTGGCTCTGTCGTTGACGCTCGCACAGAGTGCGACGATTGCACTATCGTCGAGGCCTACCAAGGTGCCACAGTCTGCGCCTACAAAGGCATCGAGGTAATGTCCTACGGGGCGATTGTGTCTGTGTTCGCCGGTGGTGAAGTGCATGCCAATCTGCACTCAACTGTGTTTTGGTACCCAGATGCCGAAGGGCACCTGGACCCAGATACGCAAGTGATCTTGATGCCAGGCGCAGAAGCTCCGCCCAATGCGCGCATTGCTTTTGCGCGTGCGGACGCTTGCCAGCCTTGACTTACGGGACTCCTAAAGTCAACCAACCTGCTTACTCCTAACTTACTGGAATTCAACCTGGCGCGCACATGCGCCATTAGCTAGACAAAGGAACTCACGTCATGATTGATCATGCTGCGAAATGGAAGCCGCAATTAGCCTACGCTCAGCAGGCTGTGGCAGCCGAATTTTATGGCAATGCTAAGGTCGGGAAACTCGGTCTCAACGCCATCATTTGCAACGGAGGGCTTCTCCTCACCGGAGTCTCTGGAATGGGCAAGACTGTCTTTGCTTTGATCCTTCAAAAGCTCATCGAAAACGCTACTGCCGGCCGAATTCAATTTATGGAGGGGATTAAACCTTCGGACATACTCGGTTTCAGAGATTGGGACCGCAAGCAGGAAGAATATTATGCCGCCTGGGCAGAAGACATTTTTAGAACCGTGGTGCTATTTGACGAAATCAACCGTTGTAATCCGAAAGGCCAAAATGCCCTGTTGCAGGCACTCGCGGAAGGAATTATCACACTGCCCGGCGGATACACAAGGAAAATGTCCGAAGTCTATATACCAATCGCCACCCGAAACCTGATTGTGGACGAGGGCACATATCCTTTAATTCCGGCACTTCTAGACCGGTTCATTCTGGAAACGGGCGTGCAATATCCAGCCCGGAGTGAGCAGATCAAACTGCAGAGGAATATGAAGCTTCGCCGGGGTTTCGTCAGCACTCGGCCATGTTTCAACCTGGCTGACATCAAAGATATGAGGGAGTTTACCGACCAAATGGTGGAAAACGCACCAGATGCGGTGCACGATTATGTGGCGGCTGTGACGGAACTGACGCGACCTGGCAATACGGGCTTCAAGTCGGTTAAGTTCCGATTCACTGCCGAGGAGCTTGACCAAAGACCAGAGCTAGAGCAATGGCAAGGTCAGCCCCTGACGGATTTTGTGGCTACCGGTGCTTCGCCGCGAACCGCTCAGGGGCTCGTAAATGCGGCCTGTGCTAACGCCTTGCTCGATGGACGCAATCAACCGACGATCGCGGACGTCGACGAAGTCCTGGTTCCGGCAACAGCGCATCGGATCATGATGCAGCAGTCTGCTCAGTTCGATGGAATCACCGCAGCCGATGTTGTGATTGCGGCAAAGAGACATAACTCTTACTGAAGCTGCGGAGATTGCCGAGAGTAAATGCAATAGCAATCAAGTCAATCAAGAAAGCAGGTCTTAAGTGACAACAGAAGAGATCAGAAAAGAGCGCCACACAGTGGGCTCAATTCTCGCCCTTGCAATGAGAGCTTCCGCAGAGTTGCAAGTGAAGAGCCCATCGCTTGTTTCCATGGGACAGCGTGCCAGTCGAGCTAGTAGCTACGGGGGATCAGAGATCGCCAAGTATGTCGACTGGGTGCCCGGAGAACCTGAAGGCTATATTGACTGGCCGAGTTCAGCCAGCACCAGCCACGAGTATCCGGTGATGCTCGAATTCAGCGAACCGACGAGAATAAAGTGGTGCACGCTCATCGATTGCGCGCGCACAATGAAATTCGCCACTGCCGGCTGCACCAAGCAAGAGATGGCAGCCATTGTGCATGCTTGTCTGGCCGTGTCGGCGGGAAAAAATCAAGACCCCGTTACAGCGCTCATCTACGATGAACAAAGCCTGCAACGGGC
>CAJCHQ010000215.1 GCA_903970295.1 Bryobacterales bacterium | reverse complement strand
AGCGAAAATGTTCGAGCGTGAATATCAGATTTTGAAAAATTGCAAACACAAGCGAATCGCAAGCGTGCTCGATCATTTCAGCGAAGGTGACCGTAATTATCTGGTTTTGGAACACATCCCGGGAGACAACGCACGCAAACGTATTCAGCTTTATGGAGTTCTTTCCCATAGAGACCTGTTGTCGGTCGCTCAACAGCTGACAGATATACTGTCTTACCTTCACGCAGCTACACCCCCTATCCTGCACCGCGACCTCTCACCGGATAATTTGATCATCGATGAAAGTCTAACGGTCTTTCTGATCGATTTCGGCGCCGCCAATGAATTGATTAGTGATGTCACGGGTACCGCTATCGGCAAACAAGCCTATGTTGCGCCCGAACAGTTCAAGGGCAAAGCCTGCGAAGCGAGTGACATTTACAGTCTCGGTTGCTGTCTCTACTTCTTGTCGACAGCGAAGGAACCAGTGCCTCTTTCAGAGTCTCATCCTCGGCTGACAAATGCATCGGTGACTGAGGCACTCGATGAGCTGATCGGCAGATGTACCGCGCAAGATCTGGCGAATGACCGCATCCTCAATGCTCGGGATCTGGCCAATCGGCTCAACAAATTGATTTCAGACACCAGGATAAGTTCAGCTCTCTCACTGAAAGACCAACTGTTGAATTAGCTACAACTCGAACTCGACTGCAGGCACCACTTTTCTTATCGTTAGAACTGAGCGCTGAAGCGCCTCATAGCGTTCTCATATTTTCATACTTGTTGCGATCGACTCACGATAATTTCTGCAATTCACACAACATACACGAATCGATGTTTAACTGATTTCATCGCAATAATTTTGTTGTTCCCATCAATCGGTCAGGTCGGTGCGGCAAAATTATCATGACATGCAGACTAGATTTGACGGACCCCGATTTCTTATTTTCACAATTAAAACGCGACTTAAACCCGGCAATGTTTAATGTAATAGGCCATTTCAGCTCAACCTTGAAAACCCCAAGAGAGCCAGCCTGGCTTTATCTTGACCAGAACTTGACTTGATTAATTTAATGACCTGATTTCGCTACTTCTATGTTAGGATGATGGAGTCGCAGAGAGACTCCGCAAGAGCCTTCCAAATTCTGTGCATGGTGATTATGATTCTTACCACAAAACGTTGTGCCTCATTTGTCTTCTCACTAGCCGCAGTTTTGTTGAGCAGCATTTGCGCACCGAATATGGTGTCAGCCCAGGATGTCAGCCAAGAGCTTCTCGCTACTGCTGAAATCAGCAACTTCGGAAAAGTATCGGACACAATCTTTCGCGGCGGGCAGCCCTCCGACCACACGTTAGAGAAACTAGCACAAAGCGGTATTCATACGGTCGTTGATTTGCGCATGGATGGTGATGGCATCACCCACGAAGAAGAGAAGGCTCATACACTCGGAATGCAATATGTCCACATTCCCATGGGTTTCTCGCAGCCTTCACTCGACAAAATTACCAAATTTCTGACCATCGCTTTAGATCCGGAAAGCGGTGCGGTCTTTGTTCACTGCCGCCAGGGAGCCGATCGCACAGGCACGCTGTGCGCTATCTATCAGCGTTTGGTCAATAACTGGTCGATGGAAAAAGCTTATGCTGAAATGCGCTTGCATCACTTCAAGCCGTTCTTGATCGCCATGAAGAAAACAGTTGAAGATTTCCCGTATGAAGATTACAGAAAACAGTTAGCTGCGAAGAAAGCGGTCAAGCCTCAGCTTGTCTCGAAGGCAGAACTGCCGTTAAGAAGCAGCTCCCTCTAACAGATCGGCATTCTCTTTCATTGCCGCATATGTTCCTGCTCATGCATGGGCTTAGTCGGTTGTGGGCTTGCCTTTGATATCAGCCCAGAGCGCTTGCTCGTCGTAACTGTCAGTGCTCTCGTCAGCAGCGCTGTATTCTCTGATTACCGAATTGCGCCGATTTTGATCGAGTTTTTTCATACCCGGATCCAGTTCGTAGAGACGATAGAGAGGCTCGAGAGACGTGCGAATGATGGTCAGAATATTGTTCACTTCGGAGCCTATCAAGTTAAAGGCAGCTTTAGCTTGCGGTGTACTGGCATGAGTGTCGATGTCGTCGGCTAAACGCACAAGGCGGTCGGTCTCTTTGACAAGCTTCGTCAGAAGCTGAAGAACCGAAATATCCCGCGTGTTTCCGCTGTCGCCCATAGCAATAAGACCTCCACGTCTATTAAATCACTTGCTCGCCTCTAACGGCCGAAAACATTGAGTGGTGGAATTAGCTTTATTGACCGGGACTATCAAGTCTGGCATCATAACCCTTTGCTGCTGGGCTTTTTCAGGCCGCGCCCTTGATTTTTCCATGGTTTTGCCGGCTCATGCCACTGCTTGAAATCCGCAATTTAGCCACTGTCTTCCCCACTGATGAGGGAATCGCGCAAGCCGTCGATGACGTCAGCTTGATTGTGGAAAAAGGCTCGGTTCTTGGCATCGTCGGGGAATCAGGCTGCGGCAAATCGATTACAGCCCTTTCGATTTTGCGCCTGGTACCACCGCCGGGGCGCACGGTCAAAGGCGAAATTCTGCTCGATGGCCTTAATCTGCTGACATTGAAAGAATCGCAAATGCAGAGCATACGGGGCAATCGCATCGCCTTGATTCCGCAAGACCCGATGACGGCGCTCAACCCGGTGTACACGATAGGCGATCAAATTATAGAAGCGATTGAGCTACATCAAAAAGTGACGCGCAAAGAAGCCCGGCAGCGAGCAATCGAAGTCTTGAACAAAGTGCGCATTCCTCAAGCAGCAGCTCGTCTCGACGATTACCCTCACCAATTCTCCGGCGGTATGCGCCAGCGCGTGATGATTGCCATGGCCCTTTCCTGCGAACCAGAGCTTCTCATTGCTGACGAACCAACAACGGCACTAGACGTAACTGTACAGGCTCAGATTCTCGATCTTTTGCGGCAGATTCAAAAAGAGCAAGGCATGTCAATTATGTTGATCACTCACGATCTGGGCGTCGTCGCCGAAATGTGCGACATGGTGGCTGTAATGTACGCTGGCTCGGTTGTCGAATATGCCAACGTTTCTGACCTTTTCGCCAAACCAATGCACCCGTACACGACCGGCTTGCTCACATCGATTCCCAAGCCCAATTCCAAACGACTGGAGCCGATCGAAGGGCAGCCACCAAATCTGGTGCACCTTCCTCAAGGCTGTCGTTTTGCCGACCGTTGTCCGCTCGTGGAAGAGCGATCGCGTCAAGCCATTCCTGTGCTGGAAGAGAAAGCACCTGGACACTTCGTGCGTTGTGTTGTTGTGGAAAGTCAGATCAACCCTGGCGTCAACTAAAGGAGAAATGATGAGGCTGTCTTCGCGCGTACCAAGCACTCAACAAATTCGCGCCCTGGAAGCGTCGTACATCAAAGCCAACGACGCTAATTGGGGTCAGGTCCTCATGGAAATAGCCGGGCGCGGGGCGGCACAAGCCGTGTTCGAATCCTGGTCGCAGACGCTCGGTGACGTCGCCGTCTTCTGCGGGCGCGGCAATAATGGTGGCGACGGCATGGTCGTCGCCAGATACCTACATCTCTGGGGTGTACCCGTCTCGGTAATCATGATTCCGACGAAAAAAAGCGGCGACAGTGATTTCGAAATGTCGACACCCGAGTCAAACGCCAACCGAAAAATTGTCGAGAGGCTAGGCATTCCCTTAACGATCAGCAATTCTATTCCCGAGTACGGCGATGTAGCAATCGTCGTCGACGCGCTGCTTGGCACCGGTCTCGATCGCGAAGTCGAAGGCGATTACAGAGTGGCCATCGATTCAATCAATGTTTCCGGTGCGCGCGTGATTGCCATCGATTTGCCGTCTGGCATTCATTCGGATTCTGGACAAATCATGGGTTCAGCCGTGCGAGCAGACATCACAATCACATTTGCTTATTTGAAAAGTGGACTGCTCTGTGGACCAGGTGCCGATGTGTCAGGAGATTTAGCGGTAATCGACATCGGTCTGCCGGATGTGGTCGATGACAAACTAAACATCAATGTCAGTCTGGCTGAATTGATCAGACAGAAATTGCCTCTGCGCCCCGTGGATTCAAATAAAGGCACTTTCGGCACCGTGCTGACAATCGCCGGCAGCCTGGGGATGATGGGTGCGACAATGTTCGCTAGCGAAAGTGCCCTGCGCGTCGGTGCCGGGCTATCACTACTGGCGGTGCCTCATTCCTTGGTAGCACAGCTACCGCCTCAGGAAGTGATATATAGGCCGTTGCCCGAAACAGATGCGCAGACGATTAGCCTGAAAGCCTTGCAAGCGCTAGAAGAAGATTTCGAAAAAGCGTCCTCGATCATCCTCGGACCTGGAATTTCGAGCAACGACGAAACGATCAAATTCGTGCAAAAATTCGTCAAAGAAATGCTCAGCGGTTCAAAAAAAACATGCATCATTGATGCCGATGCTCTCAACGCGCTGGCCAAAGAACACGACTCATTAACCTTCCGGCACGAGGTCGTGTTGACACCGCACCCCAAAGAATTGTCGCGGCTGATGAACACCGACACCAAATCAATTCAATCCAATCGCATTCAGTCAGCCCAGGATGCAGCGACCAAATTCAATTGTGTCGTGGTGCTCAAAGGCTCGCATACTGTCATTGCTGATGCCAACGGCAATGTTTTCATCAACCCCACCGGCAACGCCGGCATGGCCACCGCCGGCGCGGGCGACGTTCTTTCGGGCATTGTTGGTGGTTTACTGGCTCAAGGACTGAACGCCTTAGATGCCGCCGTCGTCGGAGTCTATTTGCACGGAGCCTCAGGCGACGTCGCTGCCCAGGACATAGCTCAAACCGGCATCGTCGCGTCGGATATTCTACATGCTATTCCTTTTGCTCTGGCCAATGTCAAAAACGGCGAGCGCAGCAAATTTGAAGAAGAATTGATTCAGCATGGACGTTCATACGACGTCACTTAAAATCAAAAGCGGTGTCTGATTAAATAAGTCTCGCACGAGCGCGCTCGCATACGCCGAATTATATCCTCCTGCATATACAACCCATCGCTTACGCCCGCTTCGGCGGATTTCTCTCAGATAATGCGGAATAAAAACGTGTCAAGGTCAGTCGACAAATTTTCCTTTTGCTCGTAAAGTAATGGGCAGGATGGATCTCATGTGGGCTAGATTACTACGCGCATTCGAAGCTAAAACAGGCGGGCGACACAAGTTGCAGCCGGTGGCAGAACTGCATGCCCGGCGCACCAGAGGTCTTTTCCAGGTGCGCAGAGAAGCAGGCTCCTGGATCTGTTCGCCGGTTCTATACGGTTCGGGTATCACCTACCAACCTCTGCCGCTGAGCTCGAGTCGGCTGATCGACCTCTTTACGCTCTCGCGCCTGCCCTTCGCATCTCTCGCCGAAGACTGTTTCATTCTTGAATTTTTTGACGATATCACGCCAGAACAATTGCGCGATTTCGGTTTTATCTGCGCCGAATTGGCAACCGTCTAGTCAGCGGCGAAGAGCGATTCATCGTATGTAAGAAGCCCCTTGTCTGCAGACAGTGTGCCTTTGATCCCTAAAGGCAGTGGCTGCGCGTTGGTCGAGTCGCCAAAGACAAAACCGAAACAACTCGTTTTTTTCAACTGGTTCAAGCGTTCGTAGAAGAGATCTTCCCAGCAAAGTACGTTGGCGGAATTTCGGCCATCGCATCCCTGGAAGGCACCGAAAGCAAGAGCAGCAACCCGCTGCAAAACGCCGGAAACATAGAGGCTGGTAAACCAGCGATCCAGCCCGTCGTTTCTCTCGTCCAGGTCATCCAAACACAAGATAGAATCGCTCAAATTGGGCATAAACTGTGTGCCCTGCAATGAAATAAGCACATTGAGATTGGCACCAATAATGGTGCCTTTTTGTTCGCCGGAGCCGGTGTGCACAAAGGCACTATTTTGCAACCAGGCAGGCTTCGCTGAAGGCAGTGACCAGATGGCATCACGCTCGCAGAGCAAAGATTGAAAAGCTTGCAGGCATTCACGAGAATCGATTTGATCCAGATTCGGACCATAACAGGAGACCAGTCCGGTTTTGTGATAAATTGCCAGAAGCAGGCTGCTGGCTTCTTCAGCCGCGACCAGCAATTTTGGATTTTTGCCAATCAAGTCGTAATCTAAGAGCTCGAGCAGACGCAGAGCACCATAGCCACCGGTTATGCAAAAAATCGCAGCAATCGAGGGGTCACTGAAAAACGAATGCAGATCGGTCAGACGTTCTTGATCCGAACCTGCCAGATAACCGCTCACATTGAAAATGCTCTTACCGAGCACCGGCTGGAAGCCCAGTTCTTCCACGGTAGCCACGGCTCTGGCTACCGTCGATCTTTTATATGGACGGCTCGCGGGGCAAATCAGCCCGACTCGATCACCTTTTTTCAAAATGGCGGGTTTGTGTACGACCGCAACTGTCATCAGAGGGTCGCTCCTTCTTCGATGCGAAAGCGCACTTCTTTGTGAGAACACGCAAGCGATGCAGTGACGCCAAGTGGCAGCGTAAATTTTTCGTTGCCGTGGCCAAAACGCAAACCAAATACAACAGGCACTGATAATTTGCCTAGCCTATCTCTGAGCACTGTTTCCAAATTATGATTGAGCGAAAATCGCCGTCTCAGGCTGGCCCCCGGGCGGCAGTCGACAGACTCGCCAACGACAATGCCCGCCGCTTTTTGCAGTTTGCCTGCCAACAATAATTGGGTCAGCATCCGATCGATACAATGCGGATCTTCACTAACTTCCTCAATGAAAAGTATTTTGCCTTCGGTTTCTACTTCGTAGGGTGACCCCATCATCTGTCTGATCAACGTCAAAGACCCGCCAGTCAGACGGCCTTTCGCCTGCCCCTCGGCAATCACCACACGCGGCGGCGGATATTGCGGCTGCCACGAGCTCGCTGGAATCGGATCGACGATCAAACCCAGTGGCTCCCGTTTGAAAATAGCTTTCTTGAAGTAGTGGAAAGTGTAAGCTGACTCGAAGAATTGGTTAGCAGTAGGACCATGAAAGGTTACCAGTCCGGTCTTTTGATGGATGGCAATGAGCAAGCCGGTAATGTCACTGAAGCCCATGAATATTTTCGGATGACGCTTCAGCAGTTCAAAATCCAGGAGCGGCAAAAGCCCGCTCGCACTGTTGCCGCCACGCAAAGCGAAAATAGCGGCGACCTTAGGGTCGGTCCACAATGTCTGCAGATCATCCAATCGCTCTTTTTCGCTGCCGGCGTGATCGCCGTGCCGGCGAAAAATGTGCTTGCCGAGTTTGACTTTCAGTCCTAGTTTGTCGAGCCAGGTCAGGGTGAATTCGATTTGCGAGTCTTCAATCAGCGGGCTGGCTGGGGCGACAATTCCGACGATGTCTCCCTTCTTCAAAGAGCGAGGCTTGATCAGCGCGTTCAACAGCACTCCTTATTCATTAACCTTATCGATCTTTGTGCCAGGCACTATGCAAAGAAGCCTATTGGGCGGCCAACGATTGCCTAATTGTAACCGCTTTAAGTCAGCGCCCAGCTTGATGGAGAGCGCATCCAACTCGGCAATCGCGGCTCTGCTTGACGACGCATTTTCTGCCGGTCAAGCGGCTAGGCTCCAGGCAAGAAGCGGGGCTAAATGCCCCACCCGTAAAGCTTTTGCCCGGAGGTCGAAAGCGCCGGCGACTTCAACTGCTATAGTTAAGGCAATACAAGCCAGGTATGCGAAGATGCTGAAAACTGAGGCAACGCCATCAACCCGCTCCGAGTATTTTTCGCTTTATACTGAGCAGCAAATCAACTGGCTGAGCAAAGCTAAGGCGTTCGCTGATGCCATTCCTTTAGCCGATGTGCTCAAGTCGGACACTGAAAATGAATTTCGGCGCGACCTCTTCGAAGCTGCCTGCAAAGAGGGTCTTGGTGCTTTACCATTCCCCACGACTTACGGCGGGTCGGGCGGCGACTATGTCAGCTTCTGCCTGGTCAACGAAGAATTCGGCAAGCGCTGCACACCA